>JBIJCS010000002.1:0-53119 GCA_044344575.1 Pirellula sp.
GTCTTGCTACTTTCCGAAGAACGACCACGGCGAGAGGATTCGAATCCAATCTCTGAAACCGAAAAAAAAGGGACTGCAGCGACGAGTGAGATTTCCGTTGCCATTGAGAAGACACTCTTTGAGCTACGCTGGCAGTTCGCGCAGCCTGTTTTTGTTCACCTAAAAGTGCCTTCGACATCCAATCGAGATCTGCCTAAAACAACTCATGTGGACTGTGCGACCGACGATTTGCCGGGGCGGTGTCTTTCCACAGTTGATCATTCAGAAGCAGTCAGTTCCGCGTCGGATCTGTGTGCTTGGATTTGTGCATCAGATTCCTTACTATTGATAGAGAGCCCTCAAGATAGCGATCCAATCGGCCGTTTCGGGTGGCTCAAGCCCATTGCAGAGGTGGCATATGGATTCGGTAAACCCCTTAACGTTTTGGGCTTAAGCGAGGGAACTCACCGATGTTGTCCATCAAAGGCTGATGGTGTTTGGGAAGCTGACTCCGCTCCTCAAGGGTGGGAGTTGAACTGGGAACGCTTGCACCAATCAAGCCGAGAAATGCTAGCGATTACACTGGATCCTTCGGACTTGAGAAATCACACAAATCCCGGGTCTTGGACCTACGAGCAAGGGTTGCAAAGACTTGAAAACGCTTGGCATTTAGCTTGTGGAGTTGCGGTCGATTCATTGGAACTAAGTCGCGAGCAGCGAAAGGTTGCGTAAATGCGTCCGATCTGCATGTATGTAGAGACCAGCGGGATTCGTGGTAGAGCCAGAAAGTCCGATTGTAGCGGCAATGCTCGAATTCCTGCGTCGGGCGAGGGAATGGGTTCGATAAATCTTCAAGCGGTCCGAGATGGCCTCTTAGGAAAGAGCCGGCCTGAAAAATCTCGGAGAAGCAGATGTATGCGAATTGACCGCTTGCAGGTTCCCGAAGGGAGTATGAGATTGATGAGTCAGCACAGCAAAAAGGTTGTTCGCGCGACGGTATTTGGGTTGGCATCGCTGGTTTTGGGGGATATCTCCCGGTCGATAGCGCAAGAACCATCCGCTACTGGCTCTAATCTAACGGAGCCAGTGGCACGCGTTTCAAAGAATACACCTTCGAATACGCCGGCTATATTGGGCACCAACGGCATTTCTGCTCCGCACCCACTTGATCCAGCACTAGAACTTGCGAGGCAGTCACTTGGGTTGATGCAGACGCACGTCAATGACTACACAGCAGTGCTAGTAAAACGTGAACGGATTGGAGATGAGCTTGGCGATAATGAGTTCATGTTCGTAAAAATCCGCAATCGAAAGATGGAAGGGGACAAGATCAAGGTGCCATTCTCGGTTTACTTGGCTTTCCTCAAACCCGCGTCGGTCAAAGGCCGTGAGGTGATCTACATCGAGAACGCCAATGAAGGCAAACTGGTGGCACACGAAGGCGGAATGAAGCGGATGCTTGGCACCCATCTTTTGGAACCAGATGGATACTTGGCCATGGCTGGTCAGAAGTATCCTTTGACAGACATTGGACTTGAAAACCTCTTGGTCAAGTTGATTGAAAAAGGGGAACGCGACAAGCAGTACGGACACTGCCACGTCAAGCTCGAAGGTGGAGCGAAGGTCGGTGGTCGGGAATGCTCAATTCTCGAAGTCGTTCATCCGGTGCAAAAACCTCACTACGAGTTCCACAAAGCGCAAGTGTTTATGGATAATGAGTGGAAGATTCCTGTACGCTATGCAGCCTTTGGGTGGCCAGAAGGATCGGATAGCGAGTTGGAAGTGATCGAAGAGTACACGTACCAAAACGTGAAGATCAACGTTGGTTTGACAGACAAAGATTTCGACGTTGCGAATGGTGATTACAATTTTCACAAGCGATAATGCTTGAGGCTCGCTCACCGGTTTCTTGAACGACAAAAGCCGCTGAAGTGACTTCAGCGGCTTTTGCTTTGACGTTACTGATTCTGCAGCGATCGAATCGTTGCAACAATTCAATTACTTTTTCTTTTCCGCTGCTTCTTTCAACTCTTCCAAGAAAGCATTCATGTCTGGCGAAGCATCTTCGCCGGCAGCCTTGATTGCAGCTTCTTGGGTTTTCACCGCTTCGTTGACTTGCCCAAGTGCAAATTGAAGGTGAGCAGCCGTGTCTAATGTTGCTCCCTTCGATCCACCTTCAAGCTTATCTGCCGAGTTCATTGCAAGCTTGAGTGCGTCGTTGAGAAGCGATTCATTCTTTTCGAGACGCTTTTGGTCGATCATTTCCCAAATCATCCAAGCGATTTGGTTACCCATCATTGGCTCGGCACTTGCCAGATCCATCGCTTGCTTGAGCGTCTTGACAGTGTCTTCAGGTTTGCTTCCGACGATCGAATGGAGGGAAACCTTCATCATTGTGAATTGGAGTTTGTTCATCGGAGTTTTGACCGACTCAGTTAACTCGTCGAACTTGGCGAGAGCTTCCTCACCTTTCTTATCCCGTAGCAACGCTCCGACTTCCTTCTGAACCTTCATTTGCAACGCTGCGATTTGTTGGGACTCTTGGAACTCGTCGGCGAATTTCTTGCGATCCCACTTGTTCTCTACGACAGCCTTAAGCGGTTCGTCGAGTTGCATTGGGTGACCGATCCATTCAATCTTTCCGTCTTTTCCGACGAGGAACGCACAAGGAATACCGTTTTGTGCCGCCGCTTCCATGTAGTCCTTGTTTGAGGATCCGTCCGGATCGGTGGTCAAACAATACGACTTCGTCAGATCCGCAAACGTCATTTCTTTTTCCGATCGCGGGACCTTGCGATCTAAAAATTCTTTGACCGTGTCCAAAGGCTCGTCGCTGATACTGATAATCTGTACACCTTTTTCGGCGTACTCCTTTTGCATCTCTACGATGTGTGGCATGCTAGCGACGCAAGGTCCACACCAGGTTGCCCAGAACTCGACGACATACACTTTGTCTTTTTCGAATTTCGAAACCTTGGAGAATTTTCCTTCTCCGTTTTGAACCCAGTGCTCCACATCGAGGGCCGGAGCAGTGCTACCGATGGTTAAGGTGTCTTCGCCGTATGCAACTTGAAAAAAACCAAGAGCGAAAGTCGCTCCTAGGAGGCTCTTAGACACGAGGCTCTTCGCGATGTTACTGCTAAAGTTTGAGAAGAATCGCTTCATGGACAATTGTCCTTTGCTTACAAAAGGTGACTGAAGTGTTGAGGGAGGTCGCGTAGTCGCAGAGACATGGAGCGTCTACCCGCCAGGATACGCATCAAGTATACGAAGTTTTGATGTTCGATACAGCAAGCAACAGCGGTGCAAAGAGAAAAAATCGCGAGGTCTCACCAATCCCTACAAAGGGAACTGGGATTGGGATATCCGGCCATATCGGCATTAGAAAAAGCTAGATTTCGCCGAATAAGTGGAAGAATTCAAAACCTGAGAAATTTCTAAAGTAAATCTCCCGGGCGACCGAGACGCAGCGTCCAGCTATCGAATTTCATCCTTTCGAACCGGCGGGTGTCTGAACGGTTTGCGATTTGGATTGCTTGTTGTTCGAGTTGCCACATTCCTACCCTGAAAGGTTTTTTCTGGAATGCCAGTTGAATTCTTAAGTACGACCCTGAGTTTGCTTTTCCTCGGCGTATGGCTATTTGTCGGGCATATTCTCGCCGCGGATCACTTTTAAATCGAATTGCATGTCGTACCGAGAAAAACGCCTATGAGGGATACTAAAACGCTGACGTTTCGATTTTGATGGGAACTTCGATCGATTCCGGTACGACCTGCGGAGGTTTATTCCACGCGCAATCCAATCGGTTTCACCTTTCTCATTCTGGCCGGATTGGCCGCACGGCTTCTCCGTCGGATCCGATTGGGAAAAGTGCGTGTTGCTTGTCTAGCTCTTGGGTCATTTGCTCGACGAGTTGTTTAACTTGGGCCACATGACTTTGAGCAAGGTCATTCTGTTCAAACGGGTCTTCTCGCAACGAAAACAACTGGTAGTGTGTGGATTGTCCTTTGGGGTTGGGGAAGTAATGGTAGATCAGCTTCCAATCTCCCTTCCGAAAGATGGTGAAATAATCCGAGCGATGGGGAGCATGAGGGAAGTGCATTAGAAACGATCGTTCGTCTACGTCATGGGCTAATGGTGTTTTGGTTTTCTGGGTTGCTAGTAAATCTTCAAGCGTTGCAGATGAGTCGTCTTCTGAGATCGCCCGGTGGAATTTCGGAAACAGCGATTTTCCATCAACAATGTGATCGTTTGGTAGCGGATGCTCGAGCAGTTCAGAAATCGTTGGCAATAGGTCGTAGATCGCTCCCCAGTGCTGCGTGATGCCCCCAGATGGTATCCGATAGCGTTCTTGAAGATCTGTTTTCGCAGGTTTAGCCCATGAGACAATGAAGGGGACCCTTACACCTCCTTCGTAATGTGATCCTTTTTTTCCTCGAAGAGGTGCGCTGCTACCGATTTCGTGTGGGCCTCCGATAGGGGCGTCGGAACCATTATCTCCCAAGAAAAATATCAGGGTGTTTTCGGCAACTCCGAGTTCTTCGAATTGATCGAGCATTTGCCCGAGAGAATCATCCATGCCGCGAATCAGGGAAGCATACGTGTTGGCATCTTTGAACTTCTTAGCGACTCCCTTTGCGCCTTCTTCGGTTCCGGTTTCAAAAGGGCCTATTTCTTTTACCGGGAACCTGGGATCTGCTTGGAAGGGTGCGTGAACTGCATAATGGGGAAAGTAAAGAAAAAAAGGTTTTCCATCTTGGACCGATCGCGCTACATGTTTTTTCGCTTCCCGCGTTAGGGCTTCGGTCAAAAAGATCTCTTGACCATGGTAATCGTCTAAACCTGGGACAGGGTGCGTGGACTTCGGACCATTCGCTCCGAAATTTTTTGTGCCGTAATAGCTTCCAGGCTGCCCTATCGAGGAGCCGCCAACGTTGATGTCAAAACCGAGATTGCAAGGATCAGCACCTGGACTGCCCCTCGGTCCGAAATGCCCTTTGCCAACGTGAATGGTGCGGTAACCAGCATCTTGCATCCACCTTGCTAACGTGAAACTATCCGGTCCGAGTCCCTTCCAGTTCCAGTCCGGAGGACCTTGCGGCCCTTTGTTGTTGCTGTCGGGGTTGATCCACGTCGTCGTCCGGTGCCGCGCGCTGTTCTGGCCAGTCATCAAAGCTATACGCGATGGAGAACAAACGCTCATCGCATAGAACTCGCTAAAGCGAACACCGCTGCTTGCAATTCGCTCCATATTGGGCGTTGTGTACCAATCGTTCAACGGATAGCGTACCGGCTTGCCTGTCTGATCCACTAAAAATGGGACCGAACTGTCCATCACACCCATGTCGTCGATCAACATGATCATGATATTGGGACGTTTTTGTTCCGGAGATTCCTCTGAATTCGCAGCAGTTGCGCATTCAGAACCCAAGAGGACGAGTTGCGTTCCCCAAAGTATCAGACTCAGTACGCTTGAAATCCATCGACCGTAGCAAAGACACGGCAATGCGTCGGTCTTGGTCGAAACTCGCGAGCCAAGATTCGAGAGGTTGTGCTGTACATCCTCCGCGCAATTCGAAAGTACATTCGTGATTAACGTCATTTGGGAGTTACTGCAGGAAAAGGGTTTATTTGGCCTTCGATCCAAACTAAGCGTTGGTTTGCCGGTATTCTTTCGATGGTCTCAACAAGTCCGCTCGGCCAGCGGACTTCGATCCGATCAAGCTGTTTCGCGGAACCAATTCCAATATGGATAACGTGCTCGTTGGTTCCGTAAAAACCATCTCCGACCGTGCTAGCCGCAATCCAACGCTCAGCGCCAGAGGAGACTTCCACGGTCGCTCCGATGGCATTGCGTTCCGAGCGAGTTCCTATCAACTCCAGTTGTAGGAATCCAAAAGAATTGATGGATTGGTTTTCAAGAACTGCCGTCGGACGATCCAAATGAGTTATGGCAAAGTCCATTTTGCCGTCGCGGTTCCAGTCCAGAGCAGTCAGGGATCGTCCCACGTTGTCCTTTTCAAAATATTTGCCTGGACTAGGGCTCTTTTGCCAATCGAATTTTCCATTTCTATTGCGAAGCACCTGTGGGGGCATTTGCCAGGGATCCAGATAGTCGATGTGCCCATTGACGGTAATAAAATCCAACCAACCATCGTTATCGATATCCGAAAGTTGACAACCAAAACTGAGCCATTCCAGAGTTGGTTCCCCGAGCCTTGCAGTTCGCGTCGCATCCATAAAAAGCCCTGGCTGAGTTTGAAGGTAAAGTGTGCTGACTTCGTAACGAAAATTCGTCACAATCACGTCGATTAGTCCATCGCGATTTTGATCGCCAGAGGCGATCCCCATCGATGCCTGCGCGCGACCGAGCAAGTCGACGGCGACTCCCGCTCGTATCGCTTCTTCAGATAGTTCCCATAATCCGTTCGCTGTCTGCTGTTCAGTGGCTGGGTGACTGACCAAATAATGATTTGGCGAAACATCGTTGGCAATAAAGACTTCGTTACCGCCTCGTTGGTCAAGGTTTGTTATCAAGGCGCCCAAGGCATAACCGTCGACAAGCGAATCCAACAACGATCTATCTGCGAGCCGCCATTGGCCATTTCCCAAATTAAAGAGAATTCTCGAGTGACCAGCGGGAAAGCGTTTGGGGTGACAGAACATCGCTTCCGGATTCGTCGGCGTTGGGCACTTGCGGGTCAAGAACTCATCTCCATCGATGTAGACGCATTGCACAATGTCTGGCAAAGTGTCTCCATTCAAATCGGCAGCTTGGATCGCGCTGTTCCAGATGGAATTCTCGGACGCGTCAGGTTGCGGTAGTTTCATCGCTTCGAATGTTCCATCACCTTGATTGCGGTACCAACACGTCACTCCAACATTGGCGACCAGCAAATCGTCAAATCCGTCTTGGTCCAGATCCGCAACCCCGGTACCTTGGCCGTATCCTCTGTCTGCGACTTGTGCGATAGTTTCCACCGGGCGAAACTGCTTTGCACTTTCAGAGCGATAAAGTTGCTTGGAACCATAAGGAGCTTTTCCCGCCTGGGAATAGTAGAGATCTGGCCAACCATCTCGATCATAATCGAGGGCTGAAACTCCCCCCCCGATTCCCTCAAGTGTTGTCCAAACGCGGCGGTCTCCGGCACCATTCTGATAAGTAGCTAAGATTCCCTTTTCTTTGGCGACATCCTCTAGTCGAATGGTTGAAGCTGTCTCAACAGAGGGGACATTCGCTTCATCGATCGTGGGATTCGATGGTTTCGGTCGTTCGGAATCGATGCCCACGACCGCAAGCGTCTGTGGTATCTTCCAATCATCCAACGGGAGCTTTGCGAGGATCGGTAACGTTTGCGGCTTGTTGCCTCGTAGCTCACGCTGTTGTTCCTGTAGTCTCTCCGGTATCGGTTGTTTGGAATTCGTTAATCCAATCGCTTCCCACCCAAAGCTTGGAACCGGATCATCCAATTCACTATACAATCGCGAGATCTCGAAAAACGCGTCATCCTTCGCTTGTCCCCGCTGCAATTGAAAGGTCAGGTCCTTGATTCGGATCAACTTCCCTGAAACATCTCGTACGAGTAGAGCAAGGTCTCTTTGCTCAAGCTCGAAGAGACATTCAGAGAGTGACTGCATGGCAGCTAAGTGCCGACGATCTAGTTGCAATGCCTCTGAGAAACATTTCGAAGCCGCTTTCCAATCCCTTTCTTGCATCCAATAACGTCCACTGATGTACCAAAACTCTGGGTGTTTGGTGTGTCCGTTGGGTGCCGATTGAAACCAGTTCGCGAAGGCATCCGGCTGACGGGTCTCCAGGATCGCCTCGCCATACCAGATCCAAGGTTCGAGCTGTTCCGGGTGGGACTTGTGAAAGGTTTCAAGCCGTTCGTAACAGTCTTTCCATCGATCCGCAAAAAGTAGAAGTCGGACTTCGCCGAGTTCGCTCAAAGGATCCTCTGGATGTTTTGTGTGATATGCCTTTCGAAGTTGCTCCTGATCGACCGGCTCCCGCAAGTCCACCAAGCTCATCAGATCTTGAGTTGTAAAATTGCCGAGGCGAACAAGCCGATCGATGACCTTTCCTGCATCCCAACGACGACCTTGGGAGTGAAGGACATCGACAAGCAACCGAAGGGCGGGTACTGCCGTTGGATAATCTTTGAGAATCGATCGAAGCAATGCCTCGGCTTGGGGAATATCACCGCTTTGCGCGAGCCATTCGGCAAGCTGACCGGAAGCAGCAACTCCCGCCTTCGGGTCGTCTTTCGGTATCTTTGCAATAAGCTGAATCGCACCGGAGAGATTGTTGCGAGCAGCCATCAAGCGAGAAGCAATGAAGATCGCCGGGGGGGAATTCGGTTGCTCTACCAAGAGACCTTTGGCGATTTCCCAAGCTTCGTCAAAGGCTTTCGCTTCAAAAAGTAACTCCGCTTTCGCAAGGCGGGTGGGGAAATCTATCGCATTGGAGAGATTTTGCTCGGGCCGCTGCAATGGAGTTTGCTTTTCATTCGCTAGCTTGGATTCAGGTGCTTGAGCGTTCTCTTTTGTTCCAAGAGGATTCTCCGTTTCCTTGCCTCCGCATCCTAAATGAATCCCTAATAACGCAGTAAGTAGCATTAGGTAGATTCGCCAAGGGGATTGTATCGCGGTCGTTCCACAGACGCCTTGCGACCTTTCTTTGTAAGACTTCAAATCCTCACACAGCATGATCGCCTCACGTTGCTCAATTCTTCTGAGCAATCCTAAGTTTCTGATACTCATGAACGGAACGGATGATGTCGTCTAATGCATACTTCGGTTCGTATTGGATGGCTGTCCGCAAACGAGTCAGGTCAGGCACTCTGCGACGAATGTCTTCAAAATCCTCGTCGTACGCTTCTGCGTAGGATTGAAATGTGATGCTCGCCTCGGGGTTGACGATAGCGATGACCTTCTTAGCCATCTCAAGAATCGCTACAGGTTTATCTGAACCGATGTTGTAGATTCGACCGAAGCAGTTGTCGTGTTGCATCAGCGTGGTCACCGCATGAATCACATCTGCAACATGTGCAAAACAACGCGTCTGCATGCCATCGTCATGAACCATCAAGGACTTCCCCTGCATGGCTGCTTCCACAAACCTTGGAAGAACCATCCCGTAGGCTCCCGTTTGCCGTGGGCCTACGACATTGAAGAATCTACCGATCGTGATCCGCATTCCGTATTCGCGGACGCAAGCCATGCATAGGAATTCATCGATTGCCTTACTCGCTCCATAACTCCAGCGAGGTTTTGTCGTAGGACCAAAAACCAGATCGTCGTTTTCGTTCCAAATGGACTTGGGGTTCTTCCCGTAAACTTCACTGGTACTCGCAAGGAATAGTGGGACCGATTTGCCTGCGAGATGTTGCCTGCGAAGTTCGTCAAGAAGTAATTGAGTTGGATAGATATTGCGATGAATCGTTTGCGTCGGCTGTTTCGCAATCAATGCCACTCCCACAGCGGCAGCGAGGTGGTACACCGCATCGATCCCCCTACAGACTTCTTGGATCAACCCCGGTTGGGCGAGATCGGACTCAATGACCTTGAGGTGGGGATTACGGTCGTGATGGCTCAAGTTATTTGGGTTGCCCGTGCTGAAATCATCGATGACGAGAACTTCATCGCCGCGTGCCAAAAAATAATCCGTCAGATGCGAACCGATAAATCCGCCCCCTCCGGTGACCAATATACGCATGAAAAATCCCTAGCCGCTGAAGTGTCGAAGAAGCCAATCACTCATGTTTTCTTTACCAAACCTCCCAGATGGAAGTCCGAAAAGTATTGACCATACGAGCATTGTACTAGCAAACTCCACATTGTGACGCTCTGATCGTATTTCCCCATCGTCCAGCAGCCATGAGCATCGGTAATCAGGGATAATCCAGATAAAACGCTAGGTTTTACCGGTTGCGCAATCTGGGATGTTAAAGGATTCCACGGCGGGAGCTTTTGCAGTTGTAACGCTCCGCATCAGTCCGATGGAACGGAAGTATGGAATGGACTCCTGAATTTTTTCTTCGAGATCATTTTTCGCCGGGCTCACGATTCGGTAAATTACGTTGAAACGACGTAGCCGAAACGCTGGTTACCGATGACTGATTGTCGAACCGACCATCAAGGGAATGTTGGGTATGAAACGATTTTCTCCACGGAAATCCGAACGCCGGAAACTTGTGCTCTGGACGCTCGCCTCGCTGACCTCCCTAGGGGGGCTCTCTAGCCTCCCTGCAGAAGCGATTGGACAGAATCGTCCAAACACACAGCCACCGACCGCGGGTCGTCCGGGATCTCCAAGGCCAAATCCCGGTGCACTACCCAAATCAGGTGCACAACCTGGTTCCCTCCCACAACAACCCGGTTCCCGCCCACAACAACCCGGGGCGAGACCCCCGCAATCCAGTGGGCAGAACCCGCCAGGGCGCGGGAACAGCCCGACCGGTGCAACAGCGAAGAATCCTAATCCACCGGCCAAGAAAGTCAGCGAAGACGATAAACGCAAGGAGCAAGCTCGCGCTCTGTTTGCGGATGCTGCTAATGCCCAAAACAACGGTGCTTATGCCCTGGCGATGGAACAATGGGGAAAACTGATCAAGGAGTTCCCGACCGATCCACTCGCATCGAGCGCACGATATTACTTGGGACTCTGCTACCAAGAGCAAGAATCCCCAGACTATGCAAACGCTGCAGCAACCTTCCGAAAAGCTCTGGAAGACAAGAACCTCAAGGAGCAAGAAGAAGCCCTGTTCAACCTAGGCTGGTGCCTTGTGCAAATTGGAACTCTCGAAGACATCCAGCCAGAAGAATCGCAACGAAAAGCTTCGCTCACCGAAGCTTCCAAAGTTCTCAGTGCTTTTCTAGAAAAATATCCGGATAGCAACGCGCTCGACCGCGCTATTTTTTACGCTGCCGAGGCTCAATCGCGATTGGGAAATCCCGAGAAAGCGATCGGCATCTACAACCAATTAGTACAGAACAAAAAACTCTCGCAGTCGACCTGGATTCCAGAAGCACTGTTCGCAATCGGCTTTTCCTATGAAGAGATCAAACAAACCAAGCAGGCCAGCGAGAACTACGAAGCACTCATCGCAAATCATCCGAAACATCCGCTGGTTCGCGACGCGAATCTCCGCTTGGGAGAGATCGCTCTGCAACTCGATCGTCCAGCGCAAGCAGTAGAGCGTTACAAGAAGGTTGTTGATGCACCTGATTTCGTGAAATCCTCACTCGCGGATTACATCCTTTCACGTTACGCGTTTTCGCTTGCGAAATCCGGAGACTTTGCAAAGTCTGCTGAAGCCTACCAGCAACTCGCTTCGTTATTTCCGAATTCGAAGTACGCCCAAAACGCATCGCTTGCAACGGCACAAACGTTGATGCGAGATAAAAAGTATGACCAAGCGGCCGAAGCGTTTAAACTCGTTCTGGCCAACAAAGATGAAAAGGCAATCGAAGCTGCACACTGGATCTGCCAAATTGCGATCCTACAGAATCGTCCTGCAGATGCGGTTCCGGTTGCACGAGAAGCTCTCGGTTGGATTGCGAACCTGAACAAGCAGAAGCTGTCCGATGATGCGATCAACCAGATTGGTCTGTTGCGAATGGACCTTGCGGATGGTCTTTTTGGCACTGCAGACGGCAAGGCTGAAGCAAGAAGGTTATACGAGCAAGTTGCGGTTGAGTACGCCGAACAAGCGTTTTCTCCTAGGGCTACCTATAACGCTGCTTTTGCTGCGTTGCAAATGGGGGATTTGCCTGAAGCACAACGATGGGCAGAAGCCTTCTCTAAGCAGTTTCCAGGGAATGAACTCGGACTCGATGTCAAATACGTTCGCGCCGAAGCATTATTGCAGCAAGGCCAACACGAGCCGGCCTCTCAGGCATTTTTAGAGTTGGTCGGTGCCGCGAAAGATCATCCATCCCGCGACGCTTGGGAAGTGCGTGGAATCACCGCACAGTATCTAGCTGCTCAGCCTGAAAAAGCCATCGAGCGGGCTGACGCTTTGCTACAGTCCAAGTTGGAACCGCCGATGCTTGCCGAAGTCTTGTTCCTCAAGGGCGCATCGCTGTTGCGATCCTCCAAACCGCAAGAAGCTATCGTCTCCCTCGAGCAATCCCTTAAGACAAGTACGCAATGGGGCCAAGCAGATGAAGTTTTGCTTGTGCTTGCACAAGCTTATGAAGCAAAACAAGATAAAGCGAAAGCCAAGGAGAGCCTTGAAAAACTTCTCAAGGACTATCCAAAATCGCGTTTCAAAGGACAAGCGGAGTTTCGCCTCGGACAACTCTCTGCACAACTCGGGAATCCTCAATCTGCCATCGTCTGGTACGAACGCCTTCTCTCCGGTGATGCAGATTCAACCCTCAAGGATTTTGCGAAATTCGATCTAGCGTACCTCCGTATTCAAGAAGGCTCGATCGAGCTTGCAAAGAAGTCCCTCGACGAAATTATTGCAACTTCTAAAAACGTTGGCCTGGTACATGAAGCGACAATAGCCAACGCGATCTGTTTGCGGGAGCTGAAGCAGCAAGACGCATCTATTGCACTGCTGACGAAATTGATCTCGAGCAATCTGTCAAAGGCCACGCAGGAAAAGGCTCTCTATGAACTTGGCGTCGCCAGCGCACAAAGTCAAAAGTATGCGGAAGCAGTCTCGACATTTGATCGTTTGGAGCGTGAGTCGCCCGACTATGCGTTGATGGACCGAGTTCTTTTTGAACGAGCCTGGGCTCACAAAGAACTTGGGGAGATGGCAAAGGCCAATCAAGACTTTCAAAAGCTTGCCAAGCGATTTCCGGATAGTCCCCTCGCCGCTGAATCCTACTTTCATGTTGGACAAGCTGAATTTGAAAATGCATCGTTCGATACGGCCGTTCAAGCGTATAGCGTTGCTGCAAAGAAAACCTCCAATAAAGAGTTGCAAGAAAAATCTACCTACAAGATTGGTCTAGCACTTTTTCAACTTGGAGATTTTGAAGGTGCAAGCAAGCAATTCACTCGCCAGATCACTGAGTTCCCCAAGGGGGCTTTAACCCTAGACGCAAAATTGATGGTCGCTGAATGTGCTTTCAAACAAAAGCAGTTCCCCACAGCCATGCTTCATTACGAATCTGCACGTAAAGGAATTGAAGCATTGAAGAAAGAGGTCGCGAACCATTCCGATGTATCGCGCATTAGTGAACAAGTAGAAGCTTTGGTTTACTTGCACGGTGCACAAACCGCTAGTGAGCTCAAGAAGTGGACAGAAGTTGAAAGCTGGGTTTCACAAATGGAGAAATCGGTTCCAAACTCAACACTTCTTCCCGTTGCGAAGTATGAGCTAGCCGTGGCATTGCAAAGCCTGCGTAAGAACGGCGATGCGTTGAAGGTTTTCGAAGCGATCGCAGAAGAACATCGCAATGAGATCGGTGCCCGTTCCCGCTTTATGGCTGGTGAATTGCACTTCGCTCAGAAAGAATTTGCAGAAGCCGTCAATGATTTTCAAAAAGTGATGTATGGTTACGGTGGCACACAAGCTCCTGCGGAGATCAAGAATTGGCAAGCACGCTCGGCTTATGAAGCAGGTAGGTGTTCGGAGGTTCTCGTTGGTGATTTGACCGGCGAACGAAGAAAGAAAGGGATCGAGCTAGCGAAGAAGTTCTATGAGTTCTTGCTCGATAACCATCCAGATCATGAACTGACGCAACAAGCCAAAGATCGGATCGATGAACTAAATCGAGGTTAAATGGCGAGCCCTTCTCTCGGATCAGTTCACTTGCGAGCTAACCAAGTAGAGGAAACCGAGTGGAGTTGATGAACAAACGGAGCGGGGATGTCCCGCTCCGTTACCGTTTTTACCAAGTAATTCGACAAGTAATTTGCAAAGTAATTTACCAGTTGTTCGCCCAGCAGTTTGGGCACTGGTCGTCTTGCTGGTCGTCTTGCTGGTCGAAAGCAAACCGTTACTTCTTACGTCGCAGTGCCTCTGCGACAGCAGCACCCATTTCTGCTGGTGATGGGGCGACCACGATGCCAGCCGCTTCTAACGCGGCTACCTTCTCCGCAGCTGTTCCTTTTCCACCAGTGATGATAGCACCTGCGTGTCCCATTCGCTTTCCAGGAGGGGCCGTTCGGCCTGCAATAAATGCGGCAACAGGCTTGGTAACGTGTTTCGCTACATACTCCGCGGCTTTCTCTTCGGCATCCCCACCGATTTCACCGATCATCAAGATCACTTCGGTTTGCGGATCATTCTCAAAGCGTTCGAAGATGTCGATGTAGGAAGTTCCTACGATTGGATCTCCTCCGAGGCCGATACAGCTCGACTGGCCAAGTTTTAGGTTCGAAGTTTGCCAAACGGCTTCGTACGTCAGTGTGCCGCTTCGAGACATAATCCCAACTTTGCCCGGTTGGTGGATATATCCTGGCATGATCCCGATCTTGCATTCCCCAGGAGTGATCACGCCTGGGCAATTCGGACCGATTAAGACCGACTTGCTTCGTTTGACGCGGTCATAAACATGCACCATGTCGAGGACGGGAACTCCCTCGGTGATCGCACAAATCACTTCAATTCCTGCGTCTACAGCTTCAAGTATCGCATCGGCAGTGAAAGGAGGCGGAACGAAAATCATTGTTGCGTTCGCACCGGTTTGTTTGACGGCTTCTTCAACGGTATCGAAAACCGGCAAGCCCTCAACGGTTTCCCCCGATTTCCCTGGGGTTACACCACCGACCATTTTGGTGCCGTACTCTTTGCACCCCTTGGTATGGAATGCTCCGGCCTTCCCCGTGATCCCTTGGCAGATCACCCGCGTATCTTTGTTGACGAGAATACTCATGATTGATTTTGATTTGGATTGTTATTTGACTGAGAACGTGGCTTGAATGCAGGCCGCAAATGCAAGGAGTCATTTGCGAGGGTGTCATAGTTCAATACTGAAACATTGCTTAGTTACTTAGGCGATTACCTAGGCGATCGAAGCGACGACCTTTTTCGCCGCATCGGTCAAATCGTCGGCAGAAATGATTGCCAATCCACTTTCGCGAAGCATCTTCTTTCCTTCCTCGACTTCGGTACCTTCCAAGCGAACGACCAAGGGAACTTGGAAACCAACCTCTTTCGAAGCATCAATAATGGCTTGTGCAATGGTCGTGCAACGTGCGATTCCACCGAAGATATTGACCAAAATTGCTTTGACATTCGGATCCGAAAGGATGATTCGGAACGCTTCGGTAACCTGTTGGGTGTTTGCCCCGCCACCAACGTCCAAGAAGTTTGCGGGGGCTCCACCGTGGTACTTAATGATGTCCATGGTCGCCATTGCAAGCCCCGCACCATTGACCAAACAACCGATGTTCCCGTCGAGTTTAACAAAGCTCAGCCCGCTGTTTGCAGCTCGTAGTTCTGCGGGTTCTTCTTCAGCTTCATCCCGTAGCTCTTTGATGTCCGCATGACGATAAAGAGCATTGTCGTCAAAAGTGATCTTCGCATCGAGCGCGATCATCTTTTCATCTTCGGTAATTACCAGAGGATTAATTTCAGCCATCGAACAGTCAAGCTTGACGAATACGTCACAGAGTTTGCGGAAAAACAGATCCGCACTCTTCGCGGAATTGCCGCTAATCCCTAACTTCTTGCAGAGCTTTCGCACTTGGAAAGGCATTAAACCATGGGCTGGGTCAAAGTGTTCTCGAAGTATCTTCTCCGGCGATTCTTCCGCGACCTTCTCGATTTCGACACCACCTTCACTGCTAACCATCAACAATGGTAGCTTGGCAGCGCGATCCAAAACCACCGCAGCATACAATTCGCGAGCAATCTTGCAGCCTTGCTCCAAAAAGACTTGGTTGACGACAGATCCGGCAGCACCGGTCTGTATCGTGACCAATCGATTCCCAAGCATGTTCTTTGCCGCCGCTGCAGCTTCATCGGCACTCTTGACCAACTGCACACCACGCTGCGTTGGAACTTCCTGGAAGGTACCCTTGCCCCGGCCCCCAGCGTGAACTTGTGCTTTGATCACTGCAAGCGATCCGCCAAGCTTCTCGAATGCGGCCTTCGCTTCCTCTGGCGTCTTAGCAACGATTCCCTCTAGGATGGGAACCTGGAAGGCTTTGAAAAGCGACTTCGCTTGATATTCGTGGATTTTCATTGAGTAATTCTCAGTCCAAGTAAAGACAGTGGGGCAGCCGGATACATCCTCATTCGGGTATCGAGCCGAACCAGCAACGGGTTCAGAAACAGGGTATTACAAGCGTCCCAACGATAGAAATAGTGTAGACCCGAGTCAACCAACAACGGTTCAACGCTTCGATCCGAACGCATGGAGAACAAGATTATCGGAGGGGTTGGGAAGTCGGTCAAGGTCAGGTAACCCAACCCAATCAGCTGGAACTTGATCCCCAAAAGCAAGCAGTTGGAGGTTTTCAGCAACTGTAAAAGCAATATCCCCAATGAGAATCGCTTTGTGGGGTGAAAACTACGATTTCTGGTATCGTTCACGACGATGGGAACGACTTGGGAGGAAATCGGGTTCTAACTCGAATCGGGTTCTAACTCGAATCGGGTTCTAACTCGAAGCCTTTCCAGACGAAGTCGCTTTGAGTGAATTGAGCAATTGCACCGCATGCTGGATCTCGGCCTTCTGACGTTCAGGGTCTTGCGGTATCTCGCGTTCAATCGTCAGTGGACCGCTGTAACCGATTTCCTTGAGCGTTTGCAGATACAACGGCACGTCCACTTGACCCTTGCCCAACGGGACTTCGGCTCCCCAGGTTACTCCGGGTTGGTCGCTCCAAGTAGCGTCTTTACAATGCACACTGCGGACGTATTTGCCCACTTTTCTCAATGCAGCGATCGGCTCACCCGTGCCATAGAGAATCATATTCGCAGGGTCAAAGTTGATAAAAAGATTCTGACGCTGCGTGTCGCCGATGAACTGTAGAAGTGCATCAGCGGTTTCCTGCCCGGTCTCTAAGTGGATGGCTTGCTCATTTTTGCCGGCATGATCGCAGAGTTGCCGCGTGACCTCCACGACGTCCGCATAGTCCTTGCTCTTCGTATCGTGAGGAACCACCCCAATGTGCAATCCAACGACGTCGCAACCAAGCAATCGGGAGAAGTCCGCGATTTCCTTCATTTCTTTCAAACGAGCTGCCCGCGTTTCTGCTGGCACAAGCCCGATCGTTCGAGTGACCGTCGGTATGTCTGCATAACTCTCACCGTCAAAACCACCGAAAACACAGGTCAGTTCAATTCCGTACGCGTCGAGCTTTTTGAGGAATGCCTCTGCTGCTTCTGGTGTTCGCCCTGCTGCGTGCGGTGTATGCAACTGAATCGACGGGATACCAAGTTCTTTGGCAACGTCCAGGTGCACTCCCAATCCAGCATCGATACTGGTGAAAACCCCGATAGACCAAGGTGCGAGTGTCATGAACAAAACCTTTCGAGAACGTGAAAAATGAACGGTGGGGGTTATGGAAGGACTGACCTAAAAGGGGGCGAACCACATGAGTTTTAGAGCATTCGCGATCTCGCCATCGCATCTTCAGCCATCCGAATGTATTTATGGTCTCCCGTACCCGCGTAGGCTCGTTGGTACGTGACACTAAGCAAAGTGTAGTTGAACGATTCGGTCGGTTCCAATGTGCAAGCCTGTTCAGCGTGAGAAACCGCCAACTCATGCTCATTGAGACCAGTGAAAATCCTGGCAAGTGTCAAATGGCTCAATACGTGATCCGGTGCCTCTTCAAGAATCGCGAGCAACATGTCCTTCGCTTGCTGAACTTCGCCAGAATCTTTGAGTTTTTCTGCTTGATTGTACCGCTCGGATATCGTGCTCATAGTATTCGTTCAAAACGAGGAATCGTTGTCGGATCCGCAATTCCCACCAGGTGGTCAAAGCTGAATATAGCGAATCGTTCAGAAATCGGGGACTCGAGCGATCGATTCCCCGGCTTTCCCAAGCAATCCACTGCAGGCTTCCAAACCGTTGCGCCGGGATTGTAACCGGTAAGCAAGGGATTGGGGAACCACCCGAGACACGTTCTGGCGGGGAACCTATAGCATGCCAGCCCGTTTTCGATAAGCTTTGCGTGTTGCGTTAGGAATTCCGGCGCGACAGCTTAAGTCCCCCTGCCCTGCCCTAGCCGCGTTCACTGCATGCGGAGCAAGCCGCCAGCACTGCATGCGGAGCAAGCCGCCAGCACTGCACGCGGAGCAAAACGCCAGTGCTGCATGGCGGTGCAAGACGGCAGTGCACAGCACAGGAAAAAGCACAGAGCAAAGGACTGGGTTCACGTGATCCTGTCGGTCATCACTCTTAATCGTCACTTTAGAAAATTATGGAAATTTGGCCTGCAATCGATCTATTGGGTGGCAAATGTGTGCGGCTCGAGCAAGGGGACTACAACCGGGAGACCGTTTTCAGCGATCAACCCGCTGAAATGGCAAAATATTGGTTCGCCCAGGGGGCGGAGTTCCTCCATTGCGTGGATCTCGATGGTGCGAAATCAGGAAGTATCGTCAATGAACAAGCGATTCGGGGGATCGTCCAAGCAGCCAATGGTAGGATTGTGCAACTCGGTGGCGGCGTGCGTGAGGAAAGCACCATCGCTCGGTTGCTAGGACTCGGACTTTCCAGGCTTGTCGTCGGCACGGCAGCTCTCAAGGACCCCGACTGGTTCGCAGAAATGTGCCGTAAGTACCCGAAACAACTTGTGCTCGGGGTGGATGCTCGCGGTGGGTTGGTGGCTACGGAAGGGTGGCTGGAAACCTCCAAAACCCCTGCGTCTGAGCTGATCTCGCGAGTGGCTGACAAGACCGACCTCTGCGCTGCGGTTGTCTACACCGACATCGAAAAAGATGGAATGATGGCGGGGCCAAACTTCAAAAGCCTTCTCGAAATCCAGAGCTCTTCCCCTTTTCCCGTTATCGCATCTGGCGGCGTCAGTTCACTGGATGATCTTCGAAAATTAGCTCAGCAAAACTCCCACGGAGCGATCGTCGGTCGCGCTCTGTACGATCATGCATTCTCGCTTCCTGATGCCCTCGCAATCGGTAGGCACTTCGCTTAGACCTTCGCCAGCGTGCCAACTCGCCAGCGAGAACACTCGCGCTGTAAGGGGGCTCAGGCAAATGGGAGTTGTCGCCGGCCATCGATTCCTCGCGGCGAAAGTAGGTCTTGTAATAGACTGTTTTGGAAAAAACCGAAACATTTTAACGATGGGTAGACTCAAGCCTTGTTCTCGGGAATCGATGCAAGGTAGACTATGGGGAGAGGTGCACGGTTTTGCACTTCGTGGGAGTATGCTTCGGCATACAGGCGGTCCCGCGTTTTTACCAATTGGTCGTCGCGAAGCAGAAGCTCTGCGGCATAGGATCCTGGAGTTCGTCGAATGAAGAAAGTTGAAGCTGTTGTTCGCCACTTCAAACTCGAAGACGTCAAAAACGCGCTGACTGAAAAAGGGATTCACGGGATGACCGTGAGCGAAGTTCGAGGGTACGGCCGACAAAAGGGGCACACGGAAATTTATCGTGGCACTGAATACGCGGTCGACTTCGTTCCCAAGGTCAAGATTGAAGTTGTCTGTTCCGATAGCAACTTGCAATCGGTGATCGACACGATCGTCAAGACAGCGCAAACCGGTCAAATCGGTGACGGCAAGATTTTTGTGTCCACTTTGGAAAACGCCGTTCGAATCCGAACGGGCGAACAAGGAGAAGACGCACTGTAGTCGTTTATCACACACTCTCAGTTCGTCTTTAGAGACTTGTCCTCTCTTCATCCCCAGGTCCTCGAGTCGCGCAAGTTGCTTGCTGAGTCGCGACTCAAGTCGGCGAATCTACACTCTTCAGGCAATACAGGCCCCCAAGTTTGTTTGGCATGGGCGGATGCTGTCGATTCCATCGTGCGTCGACTCATCCGCGCTGCTTGCGACGAGGGGGAGTATGACTCCACGAAATTTGCGTTCGTAGCCCTTGGAGGTTACGGACGCAGAGATCTTGCGCCCTACTCCGACTTGGACCTGATGCTTCTGCACAACGGGATCCCTGAAAGAGAGCTACAAGCGCTCGCCAGTCGCGTATCTCAAATGATCGTCGATACTGGCTTTCAACTCGGTTTCTCTGTTCGCACCCCTTTCCAATGCCGGCAACTCGCATGGACCGATGCCGTTGTCCTTACCTCACTCGTCGAGATGCGGTTGGTTCACGGGTCCGACGCTCTGTTCGAGAACTTTGAAAACTCTTTCCGCAACGGAGCAAAACTGCGATGGCGATCCCTCGCGGCAATGATCGAAAAGGAACGCTACGAGGAGCGTCAGAAATACGGTGAAACGGAGTTTTTACTCCATCCCAACATTAAACGCTCTCGCGGATGCTTGAGAGATGTGCAAATTGTTCGCTGGATCGGATTCGTTTGCTTTGGTGAAAAAAGTCCTGAACAACTTGCCGATGTCGGTCTGCTTGCACCGGAAGATTACAACGCCATCCGAGACGGATACGCTTACCTCCTGCGTCTGCGTAACCAACTTCATTTCATGAGTGGAAGAGCACTAGACTCCCTCGACCGCTCTAAACAAATGGAACTCTCAAAGTGGATGAACTTCACCGGAAAGGAAGGAGTCCTGCCCGTCGAAGAATTCATGACGCAATTCTTCGATCTGACCTCCGAAGTTCGCTACAGTTCGGCTAACTTTGTCGGCATGGCCCGCTCGAGGTTAACTCCATTCGGGTTTTTGTTTCGCTTCCTCAGCTTAACAGCGGGCAAAGAGTTTCGCCTCGGACTCAAGGAAGTTTGGGCGACCAAAAAAGGGCTAGCGAAAGTCAAAGAGGACCCGGCTAAAGTCCTTGAGCTCATGCAAATCGCAAACAAATTCCAGCGACGTATCGAACACAAAACCTGGAGAACGATTCGACAAGGGATGCTCAATCGTGTGGATAAACCGGTAGGCGAACAAGCCATCGGGCGTTTCTTGGATCTGATGAGTACCCCTGGGCGCCTCGGTGAAATCCTCCGACGACTCCATGAACTACGTGTCCTTGAGCAAATCATCCCTGCGGTACGCCATACACGCTGCTTGCTACAGTTCAATGAGTACCATAAATATACCGTCGATGCTCATTGCATCAAAAGTGTCGAGTGCGCAGAAGACTTCGCGAAACGAGAAGACTTCCTCGGATCGCTTTACAGAGACTCGAAGCAGAAACTAGTCCTGCACCTCGCCCTCCTCATGCATGATCTAGGCAAAGGGTTCGTGGAAGACCATTCCGAAGTAGGATTGCGGATCGCGGACGAGACATCTCGCATTCTACGACTCTCCGATGCTGACCGGGAACTGATATGTTTCTTAGTCCATCAACACCTGATCATGACCCATACCGCGTTTCGGTTCGATCTAACACAACCCTCAACCATCGTAAAGTTCACACAACAAGTCGGTTCCTTGGAACGACTTCAGTTGCTCACTATCCTCTCCTGCGCTGACCTTGCTGCTGTAGGACCCGGTGCATTGAACGACTGGAAACTGAACCTTATCCATCAACTCTACGATGCAACTGAATCACAACTGCGATCCGGGATGCAGCCCGAAAAGCAATCGAAAGCCCAAGATGCGGCACGGCAAAACTTACTAGCTCTACGAACGGTTGATGAGCAACGCGATCCTCGTTGGGAAAATCTCGTTGGCTCCGTCCCGACCACGTACTTGTTTCAAGTCAAATCGAAAGACTTGATGGAGGAACTTCGGCGCATTTGCCTGTTGTCTCCAGAGAATCCTGTACAAGTCTGGGCGCAGTATTTGAGCGACCGCGATGCCACCGAATACGTCGTGGCCGTCGATGATTCTCGCACCGAAGGACTTTTTCATCGGATCACCGGCGCTTTGGCTACCGAAGGATTAAGCATCCTCGCCGCCGAAATTCACTCACTGCCAGGAAACATCGCTTGGGATCGTTTTCTTGTTGATGATGTGGATTTCCAAGGTACCCCACCTGCTGGTCGCATCCACGAGGTTGCTAACGTCATCCGAAAAGCAATTGAAATCGAAGAACCAAAACCACCTCGTTTACGAAGAACCTGGAAAACCCACGCCGCAGATGAATCCGCTTCTGCACGCCTACAGCCGACCCAAGTTCGATTCGACAATAGCAGTTCCGACGACTTCACGATCCTGACAGTGTTCGCCTACGACCGTACTGGATTGCTCTACGATATTTCTAAGACATTATTCGATTATCAAATCGATCTACAGTACGCTAAAGTCAGTACCCACCTCGACCAAGTCGTGGACGTATTTTACGTGACAGATAAGTCAGGGCAGAAAATTGAAGAACCTACGCGGCTTTATACGCTCCGACAAACGTTGCTCCGGGCAATCGAATCCCCAGGCTGATCCTGCTGCGGTAAGATGCAGGTCGGTGTGCTGAGGTTCGTTGCGTCTGCTCCACTTCAAAAAGGCCTACTTGGAGATTTTGTATGATTCACGCAGATTCGAATACTGGTCGTCGCCAATGGCTGCAATCCTGCGGTGCCAGACTCGCAGCCGTGAGCTTCTCTCCATGGATGGATTCCTTCGGTATCGCCCAAGAGAAACCGGCACGAACGAAGAAGAAAGTTGCCGCCGTCGTGACCGTGTATAGAAAAATGTCTCATGCGGACGTTCTCGTTGGAAAGATTCTTGAAGGATGGGAGCAAGACGGTGGGGCGGGCCCAGATCTCGAACTTGTCTCCCTGTACGTTGATCAATATCCCGCAGAAGACATGGCAAGAGAACTTGCAGCTAAATACCGCTTCAAACTCTGCGATACGATCGAACAAACGCTCACCCTAGGGGGGGAAAGTATCGCGGTCGATGGTGTTCTTAGCATCGGTGAGCATGGCGATTATCCCTGGAATGAATTCGGGCAGCATCTATACCCTCGCCGACGCTTCTTCGAGGAAATCACCGATGCAATGCAGAAGTTCAAGCGGGTGGTACCATTGTTTAACGACAAACACCCTGGACCTGAATGGAGCGATGCTCTCTGGATGGCGAAACGCGCGAGAGAGATCGGATTGCCGTGGATGGCCGGCTCTAGCCTTACGGTCAGTTATCGATCTCCAGATGTGACGCTCCCATGGCAAGAAGAAGTGCAGGCTGCAATCGGAATCGGTTACTCAGGACTCGACATCTACGGCATTCATACCTTGGAGTTCTTGCAAGCCATCCTAGAACGTCGGAAAGGTGCAGAATCTGGGGTGTCTCATGTACAAGCTTTTTCAACTCAGGAAATTGGGAGACTCCTCGAAAAAGGAGTTATTCATTCCGGTTTGTTGGATCAAGCACTCGTTGCCACTGGAACAACTCGACAGGCCGTTTTGGATGCTCCGCCAGAGGACGGGGCAGTCTTTATTCTCGAATATGTTGACGGACTGACCGTACCTGTACTGATGCTTCCAGGCAGAGCGCAATCTATCGGGGCTGGAGTCCTAACCAAATCCGGCAATAGCTTCGCGACTCGTGTCGAAGAACGGGAAAAACCCTATTACCCCCACTTCGCGTACCTGCTTAAAGGGATTGAGGAGATGTTCCACACCGGCCAGCCGGTCTATCCAGTTGAGCGAACCATGCTCACTGCGGGTGCCCTCGATCGGCTACTAATTTCACTGAGGGAAAACAATCGCAGGATTGAAACACCTGATCTAAGAATTCGCTATACGCCCGTTGACTATCCATACGCTCCACACCTACTTCTCAATCCCGAGTCCGTCTCCACGCAACGACGTAAAGAAGACAGCAAAAAACTCGAGCCGTAAGCTGTGTACACTTCCACCCCGTAGCATGGGACTGTGTCCCGTGCTCCACCACCCCGTAGCGTGGGACTGTGTCCCGTGCTCCACCACCCCGTAGCGTGGGACTGCGTCCCGTGCTCCACCACCCCGTAGCATGGGACTGCGTCCCGTGCGCTGTGATTGAAACTAACTTCCTCGAAGTCTTCGGAATATGGATTTGATGGTGTTGGGCCCGCGCCATGATTGGTTTTTGCTTCAATCTTTTGGCCCGGGTTAATTTGGTATAATCCTGCAGTTCCCCACTGCTTGTCACTCTCTTCTTTAAAGCATTGCAAACCGAGTTAGCCATGTACTTGATTTTCCACTGCCAGCCGCATCAGCGAATATTCTTGTTGCTCGTTTGCTGCTTCTCTTCTTGGAACCTAAGCCACCAAAGGGCACTTTGCCAAGGCTTGCAAGTCGGGTATTCGGAAGTAGATATCACTCCTTTGGAGCCAGTTCCAATGTGGGGTTACGGAGATCGTCATGCCACACTCTCGGAAGGTACCTTGGATCCACTCAAGGCCACTGCGATTGTCGTCCAAGCTGCGAAGCGAAAGTTTGCGATTGTGGGGCTTGACCTTGGTCGTTCCCCACAAGAAGCCTCTCTGCAGGCCATCAGAAACGCAATCAAGGAGCAAGCCGGAATCGACGCTTCGTTTATCGCTGGATCGCACACGCATCATGGGCCTGTATTGGAACTCTATGATGAACCCGGGCGCGGTAAAGGACGTTACGATGCTTCGATTCGCTACAACAAACAATTGGAAGAATCCATTATCCAATGCATCGTCCAAGCCGATCAAAATCGCGAATTGGCGAGCCTTGGAAGTTCCTCGCGGGAAATCGAAGGGCTCAACCGAAACCGGCATACTAAACAACTCCCTGCGCCGGTGGATACGCGTCTTGGCGTTTTGCGATTCGACTCGGTTGCAAGTGGTACCAACATCGCGACATTGGTGAATTTCACCGGACACCCAACGAATATCTCGTCGCAGATTCGTCAATTCTCCGCCGATTTTGTTGGAGCAATGCGAGCAACGGTTCGAGAAAAAACAAATGCCGGAGTAGTCTTCATGCAAGGTGCGTCTGGCGACATCTCTGTCAATCGCGGTCCACACGGAGACTATCTTGGATTCGGTGCCGCACTCGGACGTGAGGTCCTAAAGATCTACGAAACAATCGAGATGAAACAAGTTGAGAAGCCTACACTTCGGACAAAAGAAGAACGATTCACCTTTCAATCTCGAACCGATTTTCGCAACCCAGTCGTTCAAGGAGTCTACTCCGTCGCGTTTTTTCCTGAACTAGTTGCAAACTTTGTGGAAGAGTACCAAGACGGAATTAGACCGCGATTAACGGTGACCGTGCTAAACAAAGACATAGCCTTTGTCGGTGCAAGCGGAGAGTTCTTTTGCCAACATGCTATCCGCTTGAGAGAACGGGCTCGATTCGACTCGTTGTTCTTCTTCGGATACTGCAATGGATACCATCAGTACTTCCCAACGATTGAAGCGACGGCGGAAGGTGGGTACGGTGCCGACCCACAAGTCGCCCCGGCGCAGATTGGGGCCGGGGAGAGTCTCATGAACCAAGCTTTGATGTGGCTTTATCAGATACGGTGATCCGGGATCCGGTAACCGTGAAGTTCGCCAAAACTCGACGCTGGCGAGCATGGGAACGGAGTGCAATCCGTCTCAGGCTAAGTGCTAAACGAAAAATGGCAAGGGCTTCGAAACCAACCGAAGTCCCGAAAGTTTAGCGGCGAAGAAAGAAGGATTCGAGAGATTCAGCAATGGACGCTTTCGGTTCCGGGACGTCATTTCCAGCTAGATACTCTCTCCACGCGTCGATGTCACCTCCGTATCGTTTGCCAGTCATCTCTTCCAATGCCTGAGATGCCTGATAACGCATCGCAATATTCCGTTCATCGAGTTGCTTGCCGAGAAACTCACGTACTTGCGGATTGTCGTGCTTCCCAAGGGCACGCGTGGCAGTCAGTCGGACATTAGTGTTCGCATCGCTGGAGGCCATGGCAAGCAGCACGCCGGTCGCTACGTTCTCGCGGCTATTCGAAAGGGACGAGACGACCGCAAGCCGGACTTTGTCGTTTTTATCTTTGGAAAGCCGCGAGAGTATTTCAACGGCTTTTGGCTGTTGGTTGACACGTTCCAAAGTTAGCACAGCTTCTCGTCGAAGTTCAGGACTGGTTTCTTTCTCAACGATCTCATCAAGTTTGCTGATCCAGTCGGCTTGCTCGGCCGGCTCCATCCCTTGAATCTGGCTCCTTAACAGCCGCATCTCTTCGACTCGTTGCGAGAATACGACTGTCTTTTCCCGATCTTTCTTCCATTGATTTTGTAGATACGGGTTGAGTTTCTTCATTTGGAAGAACGGTCCGTCTGTACAACCGAGACAGGCACAACAAAGCCAGCCGACAGCCAAGTAAAAGAGCCTGTAATTGGTTGAGACCATAGCAGCAACGGCAGGAGCAAAGGGAACATAGCGGATGTTGTTTACGGAAGTCCCGTATCAATCCCTCTGAAATACCAAGCGCAAGGGAGCCAAGTCTAGGGCAGTTTTATGGCAATTTCATAGCAATTCCAATGAAATGCATCGTTTCGTTGGCTAAAAGCTAGCTTCGCAGTCCGCAAGCCTTCTGAACGCGGTTCAACACATCTCGGGCGACTTCACGGGCCCGAGTTGCACCGTCAGCCAACGCGGCATCGACGAACTTGGTATCTTGGGCCAAGCTTGCTCTGCGTTCACGAAGTGGTGCTAAAAAGGCTTCGGCTGCAGCTGCCAATCGCTTCTTGATCTCGCCGTAACCAAACCCGCCACGCAAATACATGGCGCGGATTTCTTCGCGTTGCTCGTCCGTTCCAAACAAAGAAAACAATTGGTACAAGTGATCTGTGTCTGGATCTTTGGCCTCTTCCATCGGACGTGAGTCCGTACTGATCCTCATGATCTTTTTTTGTAATTCCTTTGCCTCTTCAAACAGCGCAAGGGTATTGCCGTAGCTTTTACTCATCTTCTGCCCATCCGTTCCCGGCACCTTGGCTGTATCTTTCAAAATTCGGGCCGACGGCATCACGAAGGTATCGCCAAAATGGGCGTTAAAACTTCTTGCCAAATCGCGGCAAACTTCGATGTGCTGGTTCTGGTCTTCTCCCACAGGGACGCATTCGGAATCGTAAGCCAAAATATCCGCTGCCATGAGCACCGGGTAGGTAAAAAGCCCTGCATCCGCTTTGATGCCACGAGCTTCCTTGTCCTTGAAAGCCACACAGCGCTCGAGCAAACCGAGTGGTGCACCAGTCATGAGTATCCAATACAATTCGGATACTTCAGGCACGTGAGACTGGACGAACAGCGTCGCGCGACTTGGGTCCAATCCCAATGCGAGCAAATCCAACGCGGCATCACGCACGTTCGCTCGCAACTGCGCTGCGTCGCGTACCGTAGTGAGAGCATGCAAGTCGGCAATAAAATAAAAGCCCTCGTTCTCGTATTGCAATTCGATGTATTGCTTGATAGCTCCGAAGTAATTTCCCCAATGGAATCGACCTGTTGGCTGGATCCCACTCAATACTCGCATCGGTTTCTTGCGTGGGGCTCCTCCCGGTGCATTCGCGTCCGCTTGGATGCTTCCCGTTGGTGATCCCGACTGCATGATGGCCTCGTCTACTCTCTGATTCAATGAATGGTTGTTGGATCGATTGGAGATTGATCCGTTAGGAACGTGGGGTGGATCGTAAGGTACCAGTTGCTGTGCTCAAGCTACCGATACAATCGGTGAGTGATTGCATTCCCATTTCTTGTAGTGCTGATGAGATCTGGTCAATCAGTCGAGTGCTGAATTTGGGATCGTAATAATTTGCGGTACCGACCTGGATTGCAGAAGCCCCAGCAACGAAGAACTCCATAGCGTCGTCGAGAGTGGCTATACCACCAACGCCGACAATCGGCACCGGAACTCTCGATGCGACTTGGTATACACATCGCAGTGCGATCGGTTTAATCGCAGGGCCACTCATTCCTCCTACTGTATTGGCCAACATCGGACGTCGTTTTCGCCAGTCGATGGCCATTCCCAAAACGGTGTTAATGCAGGATACCGCGTCCGTTCCAGCTTCGTACGCAGCTTTTGCAATCTCTGCAATGCTTGTCACATTCGGCGTTAGCTTGGTCAATATCGGGCAATGTATCACTTCTCGTACGGAACTGACCACACGATAACATGCACCTGGATCGGTGCCGAAATCGATTCCCCCAGAAACATTAGGACACGAAATATTCAGTTCCACAGCGAAGGGATGTAACTCTTCGAGACGCTGTGCTAAATACACAAAGTCGTCGTGAGACTTCCCCGCAATGCTAACGATGATGTCTGCACCAGTGCTTCGCAGGTAAGGCCAATGGTTATCGATGAAGTAATCGATCCCATCATTGTCCAAGCCAATGGCATTGAGCAAGCCTGCAGAAATCTCGACCGTCCTCCATGGCGGATTACCTGGCCGAGGATCTTTCGTAATCGTCTTCGGCAGAATCCCGCCTAGCTTGGGTAAATCGACTATCCCCGCCATCTCCTTGGCGTAACCAAATGTGCCGGAAGCCACTAGTACCGGATTGCGTAATTGCAAACGCCCAAGACGCACACGGAGGTCGACGCCACTAGCCGCTGATCGTTCGAGAGAAGTGGCTTGTCCGGCAGTTTCATTCTGCTTGTTTGTGTCCTTCATTGTTCCCTACAAACCTAAGCATTTCCTTTGCCAAGTCGTCGTGCAAAAACCTCTGGGGAGAGGGGGATGACGGTCGCATTTGCCATCAAATCAGTAGACAAAATATCATTCGACTCGTCCACTGCGTCCGTTGCTTCATACTTCACAATGAATGCTCCGACCTGCAAATAGTTCTCGTGAAACACGGGTGGCCAAAAGTCTTCAGCACGATGCGCAAGGGTTCTCGCAAGCAAACGCGTTGCACGCCCCGAAAATCCGCTGAGTACCATGTCGAGGCGACCTAATGATTCGCGGAAAATGTAAAACACCAATGCTGCGTCCTTGCCTGGCTCCGAACCACCAGCAAAATCCCAAGTCCCATCGGCTTGCTCGTAGTAGATTCCCGGTTCGGAGACCTTTTGACTCTTACTCAACTGCATTCCAGCCGAACATGCCGGTGGGTGCGGGTCGTGATCGCGGTATCGCAAAAAGAATGGTACCGACCGATCCGACGCTTTCGCAACGTTGTCCTGACTCGTGAAGGGGTCACAAGCAAACGCGCTTCCCAATACCAACTCCACTGTTGGGTTGCTCTTTACGCTACCGAGACAAACGATCGCCTTGTCGCCATTGATCTCATCAAACTCCTCGAAAACATCTCGCGCTCGACCATGAACCTGCTCCGCACTCATCGTGCCAGGACTCCACACCAACGTCTGACGCAAATGCTCGATGTGCGGAACTTCTTTACCCGACGTCCGCTTCATCGCTTTCGCTGTGCCACCTAACGTCGATACTCCATTGAGAACTTCACCCGCAAGGACATTATCTGAAGCTACGATCCACGCCGTGTCGGCACTGTCGTCCGACGGGGGCTTGCGGACCCCAACGCACAACTCCAACCGCGAACGCCTCGCCAGCAACTCCCAAAAATTCTCCGGGGTAACGGCGAACAGCGCGCCGGGCAGTTCGTCCGCGCGTGCGTATCCATGCTCGATCAAGTAATCGCAAAGTCGCGAAAGGGCTTCGAGCGGAATGTACTTCGCTTCGTTCTTGAGCAACGCCGCTACTTGATGCCGATCTAAACCGGTATACTCAACGATCGCTTTAATGGTGCCTGGGCGTTTTTTTCTGTCCGGTGTGTGTCCAAGCAATTCCGCAAGTCGAAACGCATACCTCATGATGTCAATTCTTTATCTGCTGTAGGTTTAGCAATCCGCTGTAGGTTTGGCTACCCTTAGGGTATTACGGGTCTTAATGTGTAGTTTCCCGCCGTTAAGATACCAGAAAACCATTATCCGCCGATCCAGCGTTGATAAATTTTTCGCGCTTCTGCCGGGTTTTCTGTGCCATGTATAACGGCTCTGCCGTCGGCAAAGACGGTCATGGTTTTCCCCTCTTGCGTAAACCGGACCAAGAATGGGGTTTCGACGACTTCTCCAAGCTCTCGCAGACGGCCAGCTACCTCGCTGAGTTGCAGTCGAATCCCTGCCGGAACCTGAACCTGAACAGCATTCTTTCCGCACATCACTTGCGCGTCTGTGCTGTGCTTTCCCTCCAAAAACGGGAATTGCTTCTCGCCGCAACATGGGCATGTTGGGGACTTGTGCAGGCGTATATTTCGCACGTCTCCCATCCAAAGGTCAAAGACGGTTAGCAGACTCTCTCGCTTCGAGGCGTTTTCGTCTTTGCGCTCAACCAACCACTGTACAGCACGTAACGCTTGCCAACTGGCAATCACTCCAACGGCAGGACCTAAAACACCTACAGAGTCACAAGTCCCCATTGATTCTGCAGAAGGAGGATCTGGAAGAAGACAACGAAAACATGCTGTGTGTTCCGGCTCAATCAACATCGCTTGCCCCGCAGCACCCAAAATTCCGCCGTGTACCCACGGTAGCCCTAATGCGACACAAGCATCGTTAATCAAATAGCGAACCTCGAAATTGTCGGTCCCATCAAGGACAATATCCACACCTTCTAGCAACGACCGTATGTTGCGATGGGTGATGTCTGCAACAACCGGTTCTAATTTGGTCACCGGATCGATTGCAGCTAAATGACCTGCCGCAGCATGCGCCTTCGTTGCGTGATACTCTGCGTCATGCAAGGTATAGAGGGCTTGCCTCGGTAAATTATCGAGCTCTACCCAATCGCGATCCACCAATCGTAATTTTCCGATACCGCAACGAAGCAATCGTTCTGCAATCGTTGAACCCAATGCACCGAGCCCCAAAACGGCTACGGTCGCGTTCTCCAACATCCGCTGTCCGTCTTCTCCAACAGGTGCATACGCGATCTGCCGACGGAATCGTTGTGGTGATTGTTTCATGTTGTTTCTCAAGCGTAACGGCTTTTACCAGTCCCTTCGATGGCCTCACCTATGGACCAGCATTCGTATCCCAATGCTTGGATCATCTGTTGAATGTTCGTCGCAAAGTAGGGGCGAACCACCAACACAAACCCAACACCCATGTTAAACACATGCTCCATCTCTGTAGAAGCGATATCCCCAAGCTTGGCAATCCAGTTGAAGACAGGCAATACAGGCCAAGTGCCTCGATGGAAAACTAAGTCGACGGTCGGAGGCAAGATGCGTTCCGTGTTTTCCAATAATCCACCGCCAGTAATGTGCGCTAGGCCATGTACCACTCGCTTGACTTTGTAGTGGCTCAGCACTGTACGGGTTAGTTTGCTATAGATTAGCGTTGGCTCCAACAAAACATCCGCCACCGTTTGCTGCAACTCGGGCACATAGCTATCCAGCGTCAATTTGCCTGCATCAAAGATCGCTTTGCGAGCAAGACTATACCCGTTGCTATGGATACCAGACGAATTCACGCCGAGAATGATATCCCCGGGTTGAATCTCTTTACCAGTAATCATGTCTTTCTTGTCAACAACGCCAACACAAAAACCAGCTAGCTCGTAATCGCCAAGCTGATAGTGATCCGGCATGATCGCAGTCTCGCCACCAATCAGTGAACACTCTGCATCGACACAACCATCGGATATGCCGTGAACCAAGTCCTCGAGTAGACTCGGATCGTCCTTGGCCATGGCGATGTAGTCGAGAAAAAACAATGGCTCCGCGCCTGTACACAAAACGTCGTTGACGCACATCGCTACCAAATCAATGCCAATCGTTCGATGTCGCTTCGCTCCGATTGCCACCTTTAACTTTGTACCTACCCCGTCCGTCCCAGAAACCAATATCGGTTGCTTGTAATTTCTCGCAAACATCGGTTGCGAGAAATCCAGGGCGCACAAGCCCGCAAATCCACCGTCGTTTCGCAGAATACGCGGAGTAAACGTCCGATGCATCAACTTTGGAAGTCTCTGCATCGACTCTTCGTAAACCTCTAAATCTACTCCGCTATCTTTGTATGTTATGCCCATGCGCTCGCTGAACCTTCTGCACGTACTGGCAGGAATGCCTTTCCTGCCGAAATCTATCGGAAATTATCACCATTCTGCGACGTTCTACGAGGGGCAATCCCCCTCCATCATTCGGGAAATTCCCCCTTCGCTGCCATTTATAAGGTCGGGATCCTCGGAGATGGTTTTCGAGGCATTTCCCTTTCCAGCCGAATCCCTACCAAGCGAACGAATCAAAGTCATCTACGGATGGAGCGTCGCAGACGCGATGCCCGAACCAACGCCGCAAACGCCGACCTCGCCTCTTGTAGTGAAATTTTGGATTTACCTAACCGTCGCTCGTGATACACGATGGGTACTTCAACAACCCTGCCGCCAATTTTCAATACGTGGGCCAAGATCTCCTCAAGAAATCCATAGCCTCGCTCCCGCAATTGCGATAAGTGAACCTGTTGCAAGATGGAAACTCGATACATACGATACGCGCTCGAGCAATCTCCTATCTTCCATCCGACTATCCAACGCGCTAACGTATTCGCCGCTCGACTGACCAAAACCCGTCTCCATGAACAACCCGCTAACCCCCCACCAGGGACATACCGCGAACCAATCACCAAGTCTACTTCATCGCGACGCTGAATCATCTCCGGAATTACCGCAGGGTCATGGCTCATGTCTCCATCAAGATTGAGCAACCACTCATAGTGATGATCGATCGCATAACGCATGCCCGCCTGAATGGCAGACCCTAAACCTAACTTCCCCTCACGCTCGATGAGTACCAAATTCCCAAGTCTTGAGGATTCTGGTACGCAGTCGCCCTTCTGCACTCCAGTGTTTCGTGAGGGTTGTAACAATTGCAGATTCTGTTGCTGCTCACGAACCCACTGCGATGTCCCATCCGGTGAGCCATCATCGACGATCAAAACGTCGACCCCCGGAACCGCTTCCGCAATCTTCGGTAAGAGCAAAGGCAAGTTCTCTCGCTCGTTGTAGGTGCAAATCAGCACTAACATCGATCCGCTAGACCTTCGCCCCTGGCCGGGATATGTCACCGGTTCCGTTTCTGTCACCGGCTCCTTCAAAGATTTGTCACTTGCAAGCCCCATCCGATTTACTCATCGTCGGAAGCTGCGAGGTCTGATCCATCGCCTTGAGCGGTTTGTGAATCACTCGAATCACTTTCAGGTGACCCTGATCCGCTCTCGAATTCACTTCCCATTTGAACTTCCGCGGAAATCCTAGCGTTCGGATCGATTCCACTCGGTAATCCCACTTGAGCACTCGCCGCATCAATATCTTCGGCAGGAACCCGAACAATCGCCGCTAACGTATCGCTCTCGTCCAAGCTCATAATACGAACACCCTGCGTATTGCGTCCGATGATGCTGATATCGTTCGCAGCAATCCGCTGGATCTTGCCACGAGATGTCATCATGATCAACTCGTCGCCGTCATGAACGGATACCGTTCCGACAACCGGCCCATTGCGCTTGGATGTTTTAATATCAATCACACCCTTGCCTCCCCGGCGCTGGGTCCGATAGCGTGTTGCAGACGATCCATCATCCGCTTCCTCGACAACTTCTTCTTCAACGAGGGAATCCAAAGCGGTCTCATCGTCGAGTGGCTGCCCATCTTCGCCGAGTAATGCCTCTTCTTTGATCTCTAGTTCATCGCCAGGACCGAAGTTGGTCCGTTTCCCATAACCGTTCTGACAGATGGTGAGCAACGTCGCCGTTGGATCAGCCACCACCATGCCAACAACCTGATCCCCCTTCTTTAGCGAGATCCCCTTGACTCCGGATGTGTTACGCCCCATCGGACGAGCGTCGTTCTCCGCAAAGCGTATCGCCATTCCACCGGCGGTAGACAAAACGATTTGATCCTTGGGCTTCGTAATCACCACGTCAACCAACTCATCATCCTCTCGCAACTTGATCGCGATGATGCCACCCTTCTTCGGACGACTATATGCTTCGAGTGCCGTCTTCTTAATCACGCCCTTCTTCGTAACCATCATCAAAAAGTGGCCTGGCAGATTGAAATCCCGCACAGGTACGCAGTCGAGAATCTTCTCTTCAGGAGTCAGGTTCAACAAATTGACGATCGCTCGCCCCTTGCTCTCTCGGCTCATTTGTGGCAACTCCCACACTTTCTGCCAATACACCTTGCCCTGGTTGGTGAAGAATAACAGGTAAGCATGAGTACTTGCCAAAAACAAATGCTCGACCGGATCTTCTTCTTCGGCTTTGAGCCCTGTAATACCCTTACCGCCGCGCTTCTGCGCTTTGTAAACCGATGCCGGCAGTCGCTTGATGTACCCCTGGTGAGAAATCGTTACCACCATGGTCTCCTCGGTAATGAGGTCTTCCATGTTGTAGTTACCAAGCTCTTGTTCGGAAATCTCCGTCGTACGATCAGTACCGTACTTCTTGGCAATGTCGACCAAGTCCTCGCGAATGATGGCGTAGATCTTCGAAGGATCTGCCAAGATGGCTCGGTAGCCTTCGATCTCCTCGAGAATCGATGAATGCTCCTGACTGAGTTTTTCCTGCTCAAGACCGGCTAACTGGCCGAGCGTCATTCGCAAAATCGAATCAGTCTGAACGCTGGTTAATCGGTACATGTCCGAGACGCCGCGCTCAAGTTGGAAGTCGGCGTATCCGCGATCTCCCAATGCCCGCTGCATCATCGATGCGGGACATTCCACTCCCATCAACTTCTCTTTTGCTTCAGCCTGGGTTCGACTCGATCGGATAATCGCAATGATTCGATCGATGTCCGCCAAAGCCAACAACAAGCCTTCAATGACGTGCTTGCGTTTCCTCGCCGCCCCAAGCAAATGCTGCGTTCGACGTCGAATCACTACCACGCGGTGCCGGATGAACTCTTGCAATAACTCCTTGAGATTCAACTCCCGTGGCTTACCGTCGACCAGAGCAAGAAGAATGATCGAAAACGTTTCTTGTAGCGGCGAGAATTGGAACAATTGGTTGAGCACTACGTTCGGATCCGAATTCTGCTTGATCTCGATGACCAATCGAACCGGTTCCTTCAAGTCGCTCTCGTCGCGAATCCCAGAAATCCCACGGATTTTGTCGGATCTTACCAACTCTGCGATCTTCTCAACCACCCGATCTCGGGCCTGTTGGAACGGAATATCGCGAACGATCAAACGGGATTTGCGCCCCTCCTCCACTATGTCGACATGCGAGCGAACCACAATCGTCGATCGCCCGGTCAAGTACGCTTGGCGGATGTTATACCGACCACAAATGATCCCGCCGGTCGGAAAATCGGGACCAGGAACAATTTCGCACAGTTCCGGTATCGATACCTCGGGGTCATCAATCACTTTGATCAAAGCATTGCATACTTCTCGCAAATTGTGCGGTGGAATGCTCGTTGCCATTCCAACTGCAATCCCCTGGGCTCCATTGACGAGCAAATTCGGGAACTTCGATGGTAACACCACCGGTTCGTTGCGACGGTCGTCATACGTGGGTATGAAGTCGACCGTGTCGAGCTTGAGGTCCTCAAGCATCATCGCGGCAGGCCCCGCCAATCTCGCTTCAGTATATCGCATCGCTGCCGCCGGCAACCCTGCGATCGATCCGAAATTTCCTTGCTTGTCGATCAAGACGTGACGCATGTTCCATTCCTGCGCCATCCGTACCAACGTCGGATAAATGATCGCTTCACCGTGCGGGTGATAGTTACCCGATGTGTCACCAGCAATCTTCGCACACTTGACCCGCGCCGCTCCCGGAGTGAGACTCAAGTCGTTCATCGCAACAAGAATCCGACGCTGGCTGGGTTTCAGTCCGTCTCGCACGTCGGGCAATGCACGTGAGACAATAACGCTCATCGCATAAGTGAGGTAACTATCGCGAAGCTCATCTTCGATGGGCTCCTCAATCATCCTCTCGCCAGATCCACCCTCGTCCGATGTCGGCAAACTCGATGGATCATTAGGGTCAAAATCATCAGGAGGAACGGTCGACACGGGGTTCTTCGTTTCTGATCCAAAGTAACTAGTCGCGGTGTATCCCAAGCAGAATGCGGTGCCGCTTTCCACCTAGCAAAAACCAAAACGTAAAGTATACCCTTTCAACCGGATTTCACAATCGTACACACGCCCTTCGCGAGCTTCCAAAACGCCTGAATCCGACAGAAATATTCGCGTTGCAAGTCTTTTGAAAGCAACGATTTACAAACTTGTGTATGCCGGTAGGGGAACCCTTGCAGACTACTTGCCCCCTGCCCCCGGTTTACCATCCCTCAAAGAATCAAAATACTCTCGCAACTGATCCCGTGCTGCCTTCGGCAAATCGATGTTCTCGATCGCATCCGGCGCATCAGGTTTCGACGATCGCACCGCTTCGCGCACCTCTTCTCGCGATACCCCCTTGCGATTCTTCCCGCGACTCTCCCCTCCTGAAACGGTCTCCCCCTTTTTCATCTGATCGCGCACCTGCGCATCATACTCCTTGTAGTCGGTCTCCTTCTCATCCCGATCTCCATACCCCTGCCCCTCTCCATCGCCATCCCCGTTGCCTTCGCCCTTGCCTCCACCTTTCCCCTTACCCCTTGACTTCCCTCCCTTATCCCCTTGCTTGCTAGCCGATTTATCTCCTTTCCCTTGCCCATTGCCTTCCCCTTCGCTATCCCCCTCCCCGTCGCCTTGGCCCTCCTGCCCCTCACCTTCCCCATCCTGGCCGTCACTCGATCCCTTTTTGCCATCACCACCCTTGGATTTTTTTCCTGACCCCCCTGACTTACTTCCAGACTTGTCGCCTGATTTGCTTCCGGATTTCTTCCCTGTCTTCGAACCGGATTGGCTATCCCCCTGACACTCCTCGCATCCTTCCCCGTTGCATTCACTACACTTAGAGGATTCCTTCGCTTCATTGATCTCTTGAATCATCGATTCCAAATCGTCAGCCGCCTTCTGATCCAACTCTAATTTCTCAAACTGCTCCTGCATGGAATCCATCGCGTCCGCAGCAGCCTGCTTGTCCCCCGATTCCAGTGACTTCTCCAAAGCTCCCAATTGCTTCTCAAGCCTGTCCATCGCTTGAGAAGCCCTATTCGAGGATTCGAGTTTTTCAAGCTCTTTGCGCAATCGGGCAACCTTCTGCGTGTTCCCTTCGCGCTCCGCATCCTCCAACTCGCGTTTGGCTTCTGCAATCAAGTCCTTGCGCTTCTCTTGCGATTCCTTCATGGCTTCGCGAAGCTTCTGCATTTGATTCTGCAGTTGTTTCGCCTGCTCGGGATCTAACTTCCCTTCTGCCATCTTCGCTGCTAATTGAGCAATCTCGTCTTTGGCCTTTCCAAAATCACCCTCTTGCATGGCTTTCGCCATGCTCTCCCCTGGCCCCTTGTCCAGATCTTTCAAACCCTCTAACGACTCTTTGAAGCTTTCGGAGTCCCCAAATGTTTCTCGCTTTTGTTGAAGCTCTTTTTTGATTTCATTCAGATCCGCAATCACTTTTTTAGGATCCGGATCCTGCCCCTTCTGTAGCTTCTGGACTTGCCCCTCCAGACGCTTGAATGCATCGGCAGCCTCTTGATCTCCCGCCTCCTCCGCTTGCTCAATCTTTTTCTGCAACGCTTTCAAGATCGGATCGGTCGCATTCTTCACAGCGACCACTCGATCCTGCTTGCTGGTCTTCACTGCCGCTCTCTGCGCCGAGTCCGCATCGGGAACCCAAGCCAAGGCGGCGCAAGCCGCTAGCGGCAGAGCCACCCAAGCCCATTGAGGTGCTGGACGTACCGGAAAGTGATCCCGTAAATCGATCCGTTCGAGTTGATGCTCTGCATCGCGAACTAAGGCTTGGCCAACCGCTGATTCACGTGCCTGCGAATCTATCGCTAACACACTCGAACAACGCTCTCGCAAGGAATAGCGGCGATCGATTTCCACCGCAGCATTGAGTGCCGATGGACGTTTCCACCAAGCGATCGCTGATGCGCTCAATAGTGCCAAAACACCCGCGGCGCTCCAGCAATACACTACCCACCGTTCGGGTAAGCCGTCCCATACGATAAGCTTGGGTAGCAACAGCAACACGAAAGCGATTGCAAAAAAAACGAGCACGGCCCAATTCAACCAGACGAGCCAAGCCTGAAAGAACAACCGTCTCGACGCTATGGCTACCTGCTGGCGAATCTTATCCATGGAACTTCACATCTCTCCGCGTTATACCTTTTTAAGGGGACGCTTCGGTGGCGGTGGTTTGAGCATCTTCGCCTTCTCGTCGTCAGGCATCGGTGGCGGAGGAGGTGGTGGCGGTGGGTTGGGATTCCTGTTGCGAGGTTGCGGATTCAAATCGGTCGTTGATTCAACCCACTCCCAACCAATCGGATTGTCTAACTCGCGTCCAGCTAGAATTCCCCAAGGTGTTCCCGCATGCTTTTCCACAACACTTTGGAGTAACTCTACGGCAAGCTTAGCTTCTTTCTCAAGCTTGCTGTCGACAGTGATCTTGTGGCTAGGCCGCAAGTTCCAAGTGTTGCTCTCCGGCTTCTCGAAGTTCATCCCTCGCTTGGCTTTCGCCAGCATCGCATTGTATGACTCTGCACGGATCTTGGTCGCTAATGCAGTTCCATAGGACAACTCAAAACTCGCTAGCCATCGCGGTGCAGTTTCACGGCTTCGGAATTTCTCCCCTTCCGAAAGAATCGAACACATTTCTGCAAGCTCAGGATAAAGGCGTGCGGATTCTGTTTGAGCATCGGTCAACTCGCGGTTGAAAGTCGCTTCGTCTCGTTTGATAAACACGAGCTTCGGTTTCGACAAAGCTCCCACGCGTGAGAGTTGAGCAGCATTGAGCAACGCATAGCGTAAAGGGGACTTCTTTACCCGCGATAAGTACTCAGCTTCCGCTACATAATCCGGCCGATAGCGATCCATCACATCTGGATCGAAAAAATAAGACATCTGCGAAGCAAATGCTTCCGTCTCGCGTCGTTCAACACGGGTGTTGAGTTTTCGATTCGGGTGAATGGAAAAGTAGATGCCGCCCGTTTCATAACAAAGCTTGGACAACGCATAAGGCCCGAAGCCGGAATCCAGTACCGGTTCTTCCATATAGTTGTCCTGATACCCAATCTTTACCCGTTCAGGATACAAAGTTTCAGGACCTTGATCGACCTCCGCCCAATCTTCCACTTGTGCATAAGCTGGATCGAACTCGACAAATTTAATAAAGGATTTTTCGCGGCCAAAGGGTGCTGGAACCCCTAGAACATAACAAGGCATCGCTTGAAAACGACATAGTTTGATTGTTTCTTCCGCCAAATTCAAATCATCGCCTCGTTCGTCGGTAACGACGATGAGCATCACGCTCCGAGCGGGAGAACTCGCTTTCTCAACACGGTAGGTTTTGTGCTTCTCCACCGCCGTCTTGATAGCGTGGAAAACCATTTCGTCTCCACCTTCGTTGCCAATCCCATCAATCGCCCCGCGTATCGTTTCCAAATCATCCGTCGGCTGTTTCGTCAACAACTTTACATCGTTGCCAAATTCCATAATCGAAGTAAGCAACGGAGGAGTTTCCGAAGGGCCCTCCCGTTTCTCCTTTTCAGTCTGAACAATCCCTAACTGCTGATAAATGCGATCAAAGCGATCGCGAATCTCTTGGCGGCGCTTGACCATCGAAATGCTACTATCGAATATCCATACCACTAAGGTCGGCTTCTCTTCAAGCGATTGCAGAATCTCGTAAGTAACCCGGTCGACCGCCCCATCGGTGCCCGTTGTCCCTACTCCCGTCATCCCCCGTACCGTCTTTGGTGATTCCGTCAGTCCCACCGCTTTCTCTACAGTGAACTTCACGTTCACATCGCCATTCGGGATTTCAACATCCAAATCCGCTGCTTCTACCGCCGATAGATCCGCGACCAATGGGGCACTCGAAAGAGCCATGTCGACCGAACCGATCGAGTCGGCTCCAAACTCTTCCGTGGGGGTATCCGAGTAAGCAATATCATTGACGATGTCGAGCGCTGGCAACTCTTCGGAGATCGGCTCGGAATTGATCAGTACGGATAAAAGCTGCGGTTGCGTGGCAATCGTAATCGATGCCAAGGCCACCACCACCAATACGTGAACTCCAACGCTTGCAAGAAACGCTAAAGAATCCCGATCAAACCACGATGCCGGGGACTCAAGCTCCGATTCCTCGTCTTCGTCAACATCTTGCGCGTCAAGTTCTTGACTGCGGTCGACTTCTTCCTCGTAGCTGCCTTCCTCAAATTGGCCTTCTTCAAACTCGCCTGAATCCTCTGTCTCGCCTTCTTTCGAATCGTCGAGATGGAAGGAATTCAAGGAACCTAACATGGAGCGAGACTCGCCAAGCGTTCCTGAGTCGACCTGGCCCGCGAACATCTGGCCCGAGCCTTTGGTGTGTTCTGGGTTAACGGAATTTACTGTGTTGCCGGAATTTACAGAGTCGTCTGTTTGGCGTCGAAGTCGTTTTAGCATAGGCCACTCGCACCCAAAGGGTTAGCCAAAGTTGAACGGACAAGGGAATCCGGGGAGACTCATAACTGCAAGTATTGTCGGAGTAACCCAGCCCCGTTTCAACAGGATTAGAGGGGAATTGGGGGGGGAGATACTCCAAAAAACCAAAATTCTTCCAAAATAGACAAGTCAGCATCAGGAAAACAAACGTTTTTAAGCTCTCCGATGCGCACGTTCTTTTCTCATGAGAACGGCGAGTTTTGTTGTCCTTACGAAAGGCGGACGGATCGTGCGCTCCACCCATTAGCATTTCGCAATTCCCACGGCTGTGCTCTCTCGCGACCCCTTCTCTCGATTCAGTTAAAAATTGGAGAGGTTCGGAATTTTTAAAAGTCTGGTTCCTGTTCCTCGGGGAAATCCTTGGAGGGCTCGAAATTGCTTAATGAGGTGATTTCCGCCAGTAATGCCAGGAAATGGGCTTCCGAACATGCCTCGACATTGTGAGCTTCTGCTGCTCAACCAAAAGCCACGGAGCAGATGATCTGAATTTTCTAAATTGGCCCCTTTTCAAAAGCTCACAGCCCGTTGAAATTACGGTAGCTGATGTAGACCCATGCCGGGGAAACTCCTGCAGAGGCTATTGCTCACTAATTCTCTGTCTTTCATGATTTTAGGGTGGCTTATGCAAATGCGGCACGGAATCTTCCGTAGACCCAAAGGGTTTACACTTGTGGAATTGTTAGTGGTAATCGCAATTATCGGTGTCCTCGTCGGCTTGCTTTTACCCGCAGTCCAAGCGGCCCGTGAAGCCGCTCGGAGAATGCAATGCTCCAACCAAATGCGTCAGATGATGCTCGCGACTGCGAACTACGAGGCTGCATTCAAGCGTGTCCCTCCTGGAAGACTTGCCCCGGACTATACTGTCGGCGGGGTACCTCAAGCGAGTTACACGAATTACAACGCAGTCTCCCCGACATCGAACAATGTCTTCACCGGGTTTCGCTCCGTGCATTCCATGATCCTTCCCTACATGGAAGCTCAGAACATTTACAACTTAATTGATTGGTCTGCACCAACCGCCGTTCGTATGACGCAGAACGGGGCACCAGTCAATCGAAACTTTGCTGCGTATAACAATGCTCAAGCTTTGTTCCTATGCCCTTCGGATGCCAATACGGGACGAATCATCACGGAAAACAACTTCCGTTACAACTTTGGAGGCTCTACGCCCTACGCCGGTGCGCTGAACTCGACGCAGAACAATGTGATCAATGCGACGAACTCACTTGGGCTTTCCTCTGGTGGCAATGGAGCTTTTACGATCGGTAGTGGTCTCAAGTTAGCGAACTACAGAGATGGTCTTTCAAATACTTGTTTCTTCTCGGAGCGAACCAAGGGCTCCGGAAAAGACCTAGCGACAATGCGTCCAACCAATGTCGATATGATCACTTGGCCCGCCCGTCAAAATATCATGGTCGCTCCGGACATCCTTTACAACGATTGTCTGACAGCCGCTCAGGTTGGCCAGGCGCCGAGCTCATTTCACTTTAACTCCGCAGGTCGTTGGCTCGATGGTTCGGACTTTTCTAACGGTTGGCCATTTGGGTTTTATTCGAGCACCCAGTACAACCACGTAGCGCCACCTAATTGGGCAGGTTTTGACTGCGGTACCTGGAGTGCCATCCCGGATGCTCCCGGTGAGCATGCAATCGTTTCGGCGCGCGCAATGCATGGCTCTGGTGTCAACACTTGTTTCGGAGACGGTTCCACTCGCTTCGTTTCTAATAGTATTGGTCTCGATATCTGGCGAGCAGTTGGTACGCGCGATACTGGAGAAGTGGTAAACGACTCCGATTTCTAATAGCAAATCTTTAACTTTTCTCAGGATCTCCCATGCGTTCTGTTCGTTTTAAAAGGTCTTTGGTTGCTCTGTACCTAGCCGCAAACATGGTCGGTTGCGGTCCGGGGCAGATCGCTGCGCCGGATATTGCTCAACAGACGCAGAGACTGGATCAAGCGATCGCAAGACTCGCCGCAAAAGATTACGTAGGTGCAAAAGAAAACGCACAGGCCGCACTAACCGGAGCAGGACTTTCTTCCGATCAAGCGATCGAGGCTTCAATGATTCTCATTGAATCTGCGATTGAAACCGGTGACTTGGACATCGCGGATGCAAAGTTGAAAGAAGTAGAATCCGTCTCTCCTGACATGGGAAGGGTTTGTGTTCTACGGGGACGCTACTGGAGGAAAAGCGGAAGCGAATCGAAAGCTCAAACTGCTTTTCAAGACGCACTTAGGCACGATCCAAACGTCATTATTCCCAACTAATCCCGTTTTAAATCACTTGCTGCTTGGGAGGTCTGCCATGAGTTGGGCAATCTCCGACGGGTCGGTGATCTCTGCCAGAGTTCGCGTTTGCCCCGACTGATTGCTCAACAACAATACCCGTTGGCCTAACTTCAACAGAATCGCTTGCTGCTTCGGTTGAGTTGGCAACGCAATGCTACCAAGCACTTGGATCACCTCGCTGGGCAATGGGGGTTCCTTCTTGCCCACAACGTAACGCTGCGCTACGGCGGCAAATGCGAGAAATAAGCCAACCACCAGCCCAAGCGAAAACAAGGTTCCAAACAAACTCGAAGTACGACCGCGCACACCACTCGATTCCGCTTGAAGTTCTAATGCTGAACGGCTAGGTTTTTTTAACTCTAATGATCGCGAGTCTGAAGGAACTTCCGTCCCTGTTACTCGATTCTCAACAGAAAATGGACTAGCACCCGAATTCGGATTGGTAACAGAAGTCGGACGAGTTGCGGCGATCGCTTGCTCCTGAAAAACACCTCCGGGCGTGGAGCGAGTCGGACTCTGAGCTCGTAATTCCCCTGCAGTAAGAGCACAAATCAAAACAAAGAATAGCGACATACGTTGCATGGTTAACTCGATTCCGATGTCGTCTGCAACTCGGTCACTTGGATGCATAACTTGCCGTCAAGCACCAAGACTTCTCCTCGCCCAATCCGACGATCCCCAACCCAAATATCTACCGGCGATTGGCTAGAAATCTCCGTCGCCAAGACATCCCCTGAGCCCAATTGAAGCAATCGTTCCCCATCCAGCGATAATCGAGCGAACTCGATCCGCAGTTCCCGTTCATCCGAGGCATTCGCTGTACGAGTGACTCCGTCGACAATACCCCCCAGCGTTTCTCTGGAAAACGATCCAGTTCGGAGCGGATCTCGCAAGTCCGGACAAATGGAACTCCAGTCTTGGAGTGGCATCGGATGCAGTCCGACATCCTGCATCGCAATCGGTGCTGATTCCAACGCAGCTACCGCGTCTTGCAGCATTCGCTCCGCTTCGCTCAATACCGACTGACTTCGAGTAATCGCATCCGTTCCGAGCGGCTCGGGTGTCGTTCGAATGTCGGAAGTCTCGGATGCCATGATTGCTAGCGTCTATGTTGGTTTGTTATGGTGAGATCTTGTCAAAATCGTTACTCGGTGACTGTGACACGGCTTCGCTGTCGCAGGAAAAACCTTTCGCTTGATCGTTTCCCAGAAATCTCTCATGGAATCAAGATGGATCGGGTCGGAAGCGACCCCGAAAATGGAAATCCTGGTAATATTTTGTCTATGGAATCCGCTTGAATGCTCGTCGACGGGGTCCATCGATAGTCCAATACCCACACCATAAAACAGATCACCACCGAGCGAGCAAAAAAGGAAGTGCCGAGATGGAACCTAGGATGTTCGTTCAAACGTTGGTTATGTTGCTCAAGTCCGTGCCAACATTGGAACAGATCGAAAGCGTGCTCAAGCAACACAAAGTGGAAGCCAAACTCCAAGAAGGTATGGACTCTTGGGAAATTTGCGGACCGTGTGTGATGATGCCACACCGTCCCGAGTACTTTGGGAAATTTGTCATCGATGTTGTCGATCAACCTTGGCCAGATGACCTGGACTACGAGAATCCCGAATCCCCGATTCATAAAGCGTGGCTCGAAGGTCACTTCGGCGCTTACCTCGTCCCAGGTTCTCTCGAACGCGCAAAAGAACAATCCTGGCGTTGGGAAGAAGGCCGGGAAGTCGCTGAGCAAGCCACCGCGTTCTTGCGCGTTCGAACAACCTACATGCTCGACCGCGAGCAAGAAATGGAAGAAGACGAATGGCTTCCATGTGACTACAACGGTGTGGAAGAGCTGGAAGACATGCACGTGGTGATTTCAGAATTATTCGAATTGCCACAAGTACTCTGCTACTTCAATCCACAAGGTGAAGTGCTGCGAGATAAGGAGCTATTTCTAGAAACAGACGAAGTTTGCTACGACAACGAGATTCCACCGTTGGACCTTTGGTCAAACGTCCGCTTGTTCCGTATCGACGAAAATTGGGTCGTCATGGACACTGTCGGAAATTCGCAAATCGATGCCATGGATGTCGAAGCTTGCTTCTTTGCGGATGCTTATGACCTGAACGATGTGGATCAATTGTTACGACTCGTGACGATGTACCTCCTCGAAGATCCCGACTTCGAAGACAATGAATCGATTGAAGACGAAAATGGCGTGACTTGGAAACTGTCGTTTGAGCTCGATAGCATGTGCGATCCACCCCGCGACGTGGTTCGATTGATCCCCGACGACGGACGCGAAGTTCCCGACCTAGAAGCTGCTTCCGGGGACAACCAAGACGACTAGCTCCTTCGCGTAACTCAATCGCGTAACTCCTTCGCGGCGCGACGCACGGGTTCCATCGTTAACCCGCTTCGCGCTCGGTGCTGGGTTATTTCAGCACCCATACTTCCTTGAATCTTCCCCACGCTCCAACGCAGCGCAAGATAGTAGCCCGGGGCAAAGCAACGCGACGTTCTGAGTACGTTGCCCCATTGCTGACCATCAAACGAATTACGTACGCGTTTTCAATGGTACGCTATGGCGAGGGCGGTTTTCCAAAGGTATCATCAAAAGTGTTGACAGGTTTCCCTCCTCGCTGCTCTGTCCATCCTCAGTTCGCCGTTATGTCGACGGGCTTGGGAAGCGGCAATTGCACTGAATGCCTACACACTCCGTTTTCCGTCTGATCCCTATCCAAGTTTCTCTGGCGAACTGAATTTATCATGACTATTCAATTCTCAATGCGATCCTGGTTTTCCACCGTCTTGCTGGCAGGCTTCCTCCTGAGCGGTGCTTTCAGCCTCCAAGCTACGGCCCAAGACACAGATGTCGCGAAATTCAACACGGAACTCCAAAAGGCAATCGTCGCTAAAGATGTCGATGCAGCCAAAAAATTGATTGATGATTCCACGAATGCTCCTTTGAGCATTCGCATCAACGGCCGCTTGCAACTCGGCTCCCTGTTGGTACGGGAAAATCGTCGCGATGAAGCGATCGAGCAATTCGAAACCGCAGTAGATGCCGCATTCCAAGCCGCCGAGAAAGGGCAGGATCCACAAGCCCTCTCCAGTCTACCACTAGCCGTCATGATGGCTCGCACGGTCGCTCCCGAAAAAGCATCTAGCTGGGTCACACGCGGCGTCGACCTTGTGAAAGCACGCCTCAAATCAGACGAACTTTCGGCAGACCACCGCGCTCTTGCGGATATGCTCAGACTCAAGTCGCAAATGGCACCACCAAATGAACTTGATTCCCACAAATCAGCCTTTTTGGAACATATCGCTAAATGCGAAGAACTCTTTAGCAAAGACCAAGCAGACGCTGGGAAACAAATGCTGATGCTGCAACTTTGGAATATGCAATCCCAAGTTGCAGATGCAGAACAAGCAGCAGCGATTTTCGCAAAAGCGTCGAAGCTCGCAGAGTCGATTCTAAAAGAGAAGCCCACTTCGGCAATCGTTTCTAACTACGTGTCAATGGTCTCTTCCTACGTGAGCCGCAACGCACGCAGCGCACCGGACGAAGCCGGTAAGGTCTTGGAAAATGCCAAGTCACTTCTCGAGGGTGTTGATTCAGACGATCGACTGGTTAACCAATCCATCGAGAACTTTATGAAAAACACTAAAGCGATGGAACGCACGATCGAAAGTAGCCGAGCACTCGTAGCTATGATCGGCAAGCCCGCCCCCGCAATCGATCCTATGGAATGGGTCAACGGCGAGCCTTTCAGCACACTCGATGACCTGAAAGGAAAAGTCGTCCTTATCGACTTCTGGGCTGTTTGGTGCGGGCCGTGTATCGCTACCTTCCCCCATCTGAAGCATCTTGATGAAGAATACGGACCAAAAGGACTGACGATCCTCGGAGTTACCCGACAGTACAACTATAGTTGGGACGAAGACAAGGCTACCGCTACTCGTAGCGAACAACCTGTCTCCCTCGAAGACGAAATGACTATGCTGGAGAAGTTTATCGGCAAGCATGCTTTGACGCACCGCACGATGATCACACCGGAAAAGAGCGATATGCAAGCTCGCTACCACGTCACCGGTATCCCTCACGCGGTCGTGATCGATAAACAAGGCTTGGTTCGTTTGGTGAAGATTGGTTCTGGAAGCGAAAACGCTAAAGAAATCGAACAAACGATCGCCAAGCTCCTCGCTGAGTAAACTGAATTCCTTTGTGCTAGCGCGTACATCGGATGAACCACGGCTGACTTTTTCGGGCGGAGTGAAAGTTCGAATTTGATGAAGAGTAAATGGAGAGCAAGACTGCGGCTATGGGGCAAAAAACGTGGCGGTCGCATGTCGGGCTGGTGGTTCATCGGCTCCCTAGGCGAAGCACTTTTTTTCGCGGCGGTCTTTCTCCTCGGTGTCTTCCTCTCCTCTGTCCTGATCGCTTGGCAAGTGATGTCACCTAGCACACAGGTGATCAAAGTCTTTCACGGTTTCTGGCTATTTCTCGGAGTTAGCCTCTCGTTCGCAATCCTCGGTGTCGTCGGTTTCTGGTACCGCGTCTTAAAAGTGGTTACCAGCGATGAACATCGCGAAGTCATCGCACAAAGAAGGCTCGTCGCGGAACCAGCCCGGAAACAAACCCAAAAAGTTCCCCCCCCGAATATCCCCGACCTGCGCCTCTTTACCGATAGCCCAGGCGGTCGTCTTGCGTATCGACTCCCAAGCCACCTGCGCGAAAACGCCAGCCTCGTTGCTACCGGAATTTTCGCTATGGCTTGGAATGCCATGATCGCTGTGTTCATCGTCTACGCGGCCGGCACCCTCTTCGGGTCGCGAGCCTCTTGGCAATTGCTGCTGCTTCTCATTCCCGGAATCTATATCGGTGTGCAGTCCGCCAGACTATTCTTTCGGTCCTTCGTACGCACGATCGGGATCGGGTCGACAACCGTCGAAATCGAAGACCTGCCACTCTTCCCCGGACGCTCCTACCGCGTCGAAGTGGTTCAGTATGGCCGACTGGTCATCAAGAAAATCGCAGTACGGCTAGTTTGCGAAGAAGAGAGCACGTATCATTTCGGAACCGATATGCGAACCGAACGAGTGACTGTCTACAGTCAAGAAATCGCAACGCATGGTAGGGATCGTATCGATTGGGGATACCCACTGCGGCTCGAGTGCCAATTTTGTGTTCCTTCCGATGCGATGCATTCGTTTCAAAGCATGCATAATGCGATCCATTGGAAAATCATTGTCGATGGAGAGGCAAACCGATGGCCCTCGTACTCCCGAAGTTTCCCCGTCGTGGTACATCCACCACAACAACCCAATCGCACATCGGCTGCGTCATGATCCGGTTACTCGGCTTACAACCTACTTACATGCCAGGCGATACCCTGGAATTCGAGTACCGCGTCACGAATATCGATGACGCTGCAATCATTGCAGTGGAGAACTCCGTCTGCTGGGTTACCGAAGGCAAAGGTACAGAAGACCTTGGAGTGCACTATTTCCAACGCCTCTCGGGCAACTCCCTCGCTGCCATCGATTGGAGCATCGCCCAAAAAGTCGCTTGCCCGCTGCCTTCATCGCCCCTGTCCTATGAAGGGAAACTGCTCAAGATTTCTTGGTGCGTGCGAGTCCGCTTTTTCCTCAGCGACGGTACCGAACTGATGGCCCAGCAACCCTTCTACCTCGGGACAATTACTCGGGAAGTCTAACCAAACCCAGCTTTCAATACTCTCCGGTTGCAGCGTCAGCCAACCCATACGTGTCCTTATTCGTAACGGTTTTCGATGAGTCTCTTTCGCAAGCCAGTTTTCCATGCTCCAGAGACTCGCAAGACGAACCCCTTCGCGACCCGTTTTTTTACCCCCGGTGCCATCCCCTTTTACCTCGGTGCGGTATCGATGGATTCGCTCGTTGAGCAAATCATTCAGGGGGGCAGACCCTCAGGGACCGAGGAATCTTCGCGATCTCATTCAGGCTCCAATCGGAATCAAATGGCGCAATGCTTTGCAATCGTCGGTCCACATGGAACCGGTAAGTCCACTCTGCTGGCGCAACTGGAACAAGCTCTACTGAAAATCCAACCTTCCTCGCGATGCGGAAGTCTATTTTTAAATACAACGACTCCCTCGAGTCATCGCATCTTGCGATCCTTGCAGTTACTCCGAGCCAATTCCATCTGCCTGATCGATGGCTTCGAACAAATCCCCAAGTTGGGGCAATCACTTTGCGCATCGACCGCTAAAACCCTTCGTCGAAAACTGATTGTTACCTCGCATGCGTTGCCAAACGGGTTTGCCGCATTGTGGAATACGCGTATGTCCGAAGAAATCGAACGCTACGTGATCGGATACTTGCTCGGATTAGGTCGTTTCACCGAACAAGTCCCCAATACGGCAAAAAGCGATGGTTCCACTCGCCACGCGGGGCCTACTGACAACCTCGACCTGATCGAAGTACTGTTGCACTCCCAGGAATGGCGTTCATCTCGCGCAAAACACCGAGAAAATCTTCGAGAATCCCTCTTCGACATGTACGATTGGTGGGGGAACCGAGTCGACGAAATTCCAGGTAATCGTTAGACTTATTCGCATCGCTTATCCTATCAGAATCGCTCTCAGGAACTGGCACGTATGTCCGTCGTGATGAATCTCCCCGGAAGTTTCTATCTAGGTCGCCGCTACGATTTAGCGGAGAAGAAACGAACCGAGTCCCAAGTCCACTACGAGTCGAAGCACATGACTACTCACGCTCTTTGCGTGGGGATGACTGGCAGTGGAAAAACTGGATTGTGTGTGAGCTTATTAGAAGAAGCCGCCCTAGACGGAATTCCGATCATCTGCGTAGATCCCAAGGGTGATCTCGGAAACCTCCTGCTGCAGTTTCCGCAATTGCGAGGGGAAGATTTTCGGCCATGGCTCGACAAATCAGAAGTCCTCGCGAAACGCACCGAAGAAGATGCGGAACTGACCGACGACGAGATTCTCAATCGCACTGCTGAATCGACCGCGTCCGCTTGGGCAAACGGTTTGAAGGATTGGGAGATGAATCTTGAGTATATCGAAACGCTTCGCAAGATCGAAAAAGTCATCTATACCCCTGGGAGCAACGTCGGGGTTCCTTTAACGGTCCTCAATTCGTTAGATGCTCCCTCAAAAGAAGTACGTGAGGACGAAGAAGCCTTCCGTGATCAGATCTCCAGCGCTGTATCTGGTTTGCTCGCCCTACTGAATATTTCTGCCGACCCACTGACCAGCCGGGAACATATCCTTCTTTCGAATATCCTCATGGACGCTTGGACGAAAGGGAATGATCTGTCGATGGAAAACCTGATCCGCTCCATCCAGAACCCACCGATCAAAAAAGTAGGTGTGATTGACATCGATTCGTTCTACCCCGCAAACGATCGTGCCAAACTTGCAATGTCGCTGAACAACTTGATGGCATCACCCTCGTTCGCTGGTTGGATGCAAGGGCAATCATTGGATATCGACTCGTTGCTCTATACTCCCAGTGGTGCACCGAAGATTTCGATCATCTCGATCTCTCACTTGAACGATTCGGAACGCATGTTCTTTGTGACGATCCTGCTCAACGAACTTCTTTCTTGGATGCGAGCTCAAAACGGTACAGGTGCTCTACGAGCTATTTTTTACATGGATGAAGTCTACGGTTACTTCCCTCCTTCGGCTAAACCGCCAAGCAAAGCGCCGATGATGACGCTGCTCAAACAAGCCCGCGCTTTTGGGTTGGGCATCATGCTTGCTACTCAAAACCCCGTCGATTTGGACTACAAAGGCCTATCGAATATGGGGACTTGGTTCCTGGGTCGATTGCAAACACAACGCGACAAGGACCGCGTGCTCGATGGATTGGAAGGTGCTTCATTGCAGCAAGGCTCGGCCTTCGATCGCAACTCGATGGACAAGAACCTTTCCGCCCTCGGTAAACGGGTTTTTCTGCTCAACAACGTCAATGATAACGCTCCGACGATCTTTCAAACCCGCTGGGCCTTCTCGTTTCTTCGTGGCCCCCTCTCCAAACCCGAAATCGCAGGTTTGATGCAAGAGAAAAAGCAATTTGCCAAAGGAGCAACAACCGATACGAGCGGTTCTGGAACTGCGGCAACAGTCGCCCCAGATGCCGCTGGTACCTCTGCGGCGAGGGGACCAAGCAAAAATGCTGGCTCGGCACCGCCGATTGTGCCCGCAGGGATCGACGTTCGCTACTTCGTACCGAACAAAGCCTTCCGGGCTAGCAATCAACTCGAATACCGCCCCGCCCTCTTGGCTAGCGCCAGCGTTCACTTCGTTCGCGCTGCGAGCAATATCGATAGCTGGTCGGATCTTCAAGTACTCGCAGAGCTTGGAGAGTCGGTTCCAGAACATCTTTGGGAGTCGTCCAAACGGCTCGAACCAGACTCGTATCAATTTGATGATCCTGAAAGCGGCTTCCGATTTAGCGAACCACCGATCGAAGTCCTCCAAGCAAAAAATTACAAGGCTTGGGAGAAAGAACTCTCTGAATACTTGTTCCGACACGAGAAGTGCATCGTCTATAGCTGTAAAGCCCTCAAACAGACCACTGCACCGGGGCTGACGGAACTCGAAGCACGCATGGAGTTCGCCCAATCCGCTCGCGAAGCACGCGATCGCGAAATGGATAGGATCCGCGATAAGTATGGAGACAAACTTCGGACACTTCAGTCCAAGGTGATGATCGCACAGCAGAAGGTAGACAAGTTAGTCGAGGAAGCGAAGTCCAAGCGGATGGATGGACTGGTCAATATCGGTACCTCCATTCTAGGAGCTTTGTTGGGTAACAAAAGCAATTCTCGCAGCGGATCGCGTACCAGTTCCGCCGTGCGGGATCTGACCGCAGCGTCGAACAAACAAAGTGATATCACCCGTGCTCAAGAATCGCTCGAAGAGTTGATCCTGCAAAAAGATGAAATGGAACGAGAGTGCATCGCCGACGTTGAGAGAATCAAATCAGAATACTCGGTAGAGAACCTTATCTTGGAGGCCACCGAAATCCCTCTTCGCAAAGCCGATACCAAGATTAAGCAACTCTCACTCGTGTGGGTCCCATGGCAAATCGACTCGTCGGGCAACGCAACTTGCTTGATCGAAACCCAAGAAACAAACAACACACTAGTGTAGAGTGGGCATCCTGCCCGCCCTGCACAGTATGTCGCTGAACTTGTTCGCCAGCTTGATTGCGTAGAGTGGGCATCCTGCCCGCCCTGCACAGTATGTCGCTGAACTTGTTCGGCAGCTTGATTGCGTAGAGTGGGCATCCTGCCCGCCCTGCACAGTATGTCGCTGAACTTGTTCAGCAGCTTGTATGTGTAGAGTGGGCATCCTGCCCGCCCTGCACAGTATGTCGCTGAACTTGTTCAGCAGCTTGATTGCGTAGAGTGGGCATCCTGCCCGCTCTACACAATCCCCCCCAGATGAGTGCATGAATTTTTCGGAAAGAATGACGGGAACCTCAATCGCTGAGGGAACAAGATGAGCAGCAACGGTCATCTATTATGGCAACCGAGTATCTCGTCTGCTCAGGGATCGAATCTTTTTCGGTTCATCCGAGATCAATACCCGGATTTGCTTCGAGGATTGGCCTCGACAGGACGAAACGCAACACAGAATGCAAGTGCTCCATTTGCTGGCGCGGAGCTTTGGGCACGGTTGCATCGTGAAAGCATTACCCATTCCGGCACGTTTTGGCGGCGGGTCTGGAAGCACTTTGATTTGATCGGCGATTTGGGAGTCCAAGACTCAAATGGTGCGATGAATCGTTGGTCGCACCGTTTTTTCCCAAAAGGCAAAGTGAACTTCGCTGAGAACATTCTTACTGAGAACATTCTTGCCGAGAGCGTTCTTTCCGAGAGCGAGTTTGACAACGCGTGCGCGATCATCGCTTGCGATGAGTCTGGAGTTTCGCGCAAGTGGACACGTGGCGACCTACGCGCTCTGGTGCTGAGCATGGCCCAGTGGCTGCGAGCGAAGGGCATTCAATCGGGAGATCGCGTCGCGGGTGTGTTACCTAATGGGATAGAAGCCGTTGTAGCGTTCCTAGCGACAAGTGCCCTCGGCGCGGTTTGGACCTGTTGTTCACCGGAATTCGGTGATGATGCAATTGTCGATCGCTTTGGGCAAACAACACCCAAGTTACTCATCATGGCTCTGCGATCGCAGTACAACGGGAAACCATTTGTTCTCAAGCAGCGGCTTGAGACTCTACTGCCACGTTTGCCGAGTGTAGAAGCAGTTGTGGTCACCCAAGGATCCGCTTCCGAGATTTCCGTCGGAAGCAGCGTACGCGTCGAAGATTGGGATGAGGTGTTCAAGTACCCTTTTCGAGGCAACTGGAGTTGGGAGCGGTTTGAGTGGAATC
>JBIJCS010000384.1:0-4951 GCA_044344575.1 Pirellula sp.
GCATGACGAATGCTGAATTTGCGAAGGCCTTGTCGGATGCGGTTCCAATTTCGATCGAAGTCGGATTCGAAGGTAATCGGTTGAACTTCTCGGGTGCACTCGTCGGGAACTTTACGACCTTAGCCGCTCGTGGAGTGGCAACAGATACGCTGAGCAACGGGAACGTTGGTAGCGGCCGTATCGGGGTGAATTTCTTGGCAAATGACACGGCTGAGACCATTGCAGCTCGTGTTGTTCAAGCGATCAACGCGTCGGGCTTCCCTGGACTCTCAGCGGTAGCTGGTGGGATTCGTGGTAACGAAGTGAATGTGATCGGTGCAACGGTACAGAACACAACGGGCAGCTCGCGCCGCATTGGGATTGCGCCTGGCGGAGCGGTGCAGGCAGTGGCTGGTGTACAGAACGAATTGTATGCCGTTACCGATGCGGGTGGGTTGTACCGCATTTCTTCAGCGGAACTGGAAAGCAATAGGGCGGGTGCTATCGGAACGTATGTAGCGTCGTCTTATGAGTTGACAGGGATCAACTTTACCGGACTTTCTGCTGGACCGAAGAATTTGGCAAACGGACGCTATGCGAATTTGCTGTTCGGTGCTGCATCTAACGGGCGTATTTACGCATTCAACACCGATGGTGTTTTGCAACCGGTCTTCGCGAATGGTGCTACGTCGATCGCGACTGGTGTGGCGGGGCTCAATGGTGTAGCGTTCTCGAACCTAGACTTCAATCTTTGGCATACAACAACGCGTCGTAACTCGAACTTAGGTCATGGAATTGGCGCGGACATTGAAGGGAATACGGCTACGTTGGGTGGGACGAGTTGGTACTTCGGTTACGAGAACTTGGCTCACAGCAATACGAACTTCAACCGAGTGACAGATCCATTGGCAGCCCCTCGTGCGTTGGGTGCACCGCTGGATAACACTTATAATTTCCCCGGTGGGGCAACGGGTGTTCTCGAGAGCAAGACTTTCTCCTTGGAGAATCTAACAGCGGCTGATTTGCCAACGTTGTACTTCAGTTACTTCTTGGCGACGGAAGACCATGCTTCTGGTTTTATCAACAACGCATTTGATCCGATGCGAGACTCGTTCCGAGTCTATGCTGCGGGCGATGATCAAGCTTGGATACAATTAGCGACAAACAACGCCACTGAGTCGGTTGTTGAGACGTTGGTGGATAATGTGCCAAGCCCGGTTCAACCGAACTCGGTCCCTGGGGAGGCGATTGCTCCTCCAGGAACATCGTGGCGTCAAGCACGCGTTTCGCTTGCACAGCTCGCTGGGAACAAGCAAGTTCAGTTGCGGTTTGAGTTCTCCACCGGCGGTGGACTTGGATTCAATAGTTTCGGGAGTCGAGGAGCGGAACTACGTACGGTCGCAGGTAGCGAATTGCGGGATGGCCAGACCTTTACGGTCGGTGGTAAGACATTTGAAATTGAGATGGGGCCATCGATGATATTCCCATCTGGAATGGGAATTGCCAATGGCGAAGTCATTAGCGTTCGCGGTTCGACGTTTGTCTTCTGGAATGGTGTTGGAACCGCACCGTCGGGCAATGTCATCACCTATAGCACGAGCGATTCACCATCGGTGATTGCTTCTAAGGTTTTACGTGCACTGCAGAGTGCGACCTACACGCCCAAGGACTTGACGGTTGATCTCGCGGAGCCCAACACACGTTCGGAGACATTCCGAACAGCGCTTCGTACGCAATTAGTTCCGGGTGAATTGACTCGGCTCACGGGAGTTGGTGCAATTGGTGATATTGTTCTACAGCCCGGTGAGTTGCCGGATGCAGTTCGCGCCGATGTCGACATGATTGAGTTGCAACTCGACGCTGGAACACAAATTGACATTGCGTTGTCTTCGAGTGCGGTTGGTTCTGGTTTGAACCCAAGACTTCGGCTTTTTGATTCTCAAGGTAATGAACTAGCTCGAGCATCAACAGCCACGTTGTTGGATGTAAGCCTGGGTTACACTGCGACGACGGGAGGAACGTATTACCTCGGTATCTCGAATTCCAGTATCAACGAATACAATCCGTTTATCGCTGCCGGCCGTACATCCTCCGGGTCCACTGGCTTGTACCAGTTGACCGTGGATGTTACTCCGCGAATGAATCTCAGCACGAACGGAAATCGATTGCAACTCGATGGTGTCAGCGACGCATCTGTACCATCGGTAACGAACATCCGAGTCGAAGGTTCGTATGGCATCAGCAATTCGTCGAACATTCCGGTCAACATCTTGCAGACGATGACTCCATCGCAGGTAGCGACGGTTATCTCGCGGGTATTCGAGGCTAACTTGACTGGTGGGATTGATAGTTACGATACCTTCCGAACGCGACTTGGGGCTGTTGATCTAACTGGTGTTACTGTTTCAGACGCCGGTCCATTTACTGTTGTGAATGCTCGTGCTGGTGACGATGTGTCGGAATTTAGTTTGCCTGGATTCCGTCCGGCTTATCGATCATTGAACAATAATTTTGAGGGGGTTTACATCGATGACTTCGTGATCGGAGTTGCCGAGCGAGGAGAAGCGGTCACCGGTGCTCCTGCGGACACAACCTTCACGACGGTTGCAGGAGCGGGTAGCTCGATTCTAGTCGGACCTTACCAGGTAGAGATTCGTGGTGGCAGTGAGTACGGTCAGCCGTTGCCGATTCCTACTACACCTCCAGCGAACAATGGTGGAACCAATAACAGCAATATCAGCACCAACAGTGGGATATTGCTCAATCAAGCCTTTGATCCGAATCAAGCATTGAGTGATGCGGTTGAGATTCGTTTCAATCCGGCGAACGAAATTGCGGATGGCGAGACGATCACGATCGACGATGGGGTGAACTCCATTACATTTGAATTCGATGATGTTTCAATCCCATCTGGACAGCCGGGTAGCGGAGTGACGGCTGGAAACTTCCCGATCCCGTTTGATCCGGTGGCTGGTGAATCCGCCAATGTGATTGCGGCCCGGGTTCGAGATGCGATCAATTCGATTGGTGTTCAAAGTGTTTTGAAGACCAGCGCGCTGGGTGTCGATGGCAGTTTCTCGGGTACGAATACGCGAGACCTGATTCTTCTTGGATCATCGGTAACTGCGACGGTCGGGACCACTGCTGGTTATGTCGTGACACGTAGCCCACGGGTTCGATTCAAGGACTCCACGAGTTTGACGGATGGTCAATCGTTTACGATAAGCGATGGGTTCAATACGCTACGGTTGGAGTTTAATGATACGACGATCCTGGCACCCAACCCTGGGTTTGGAGTTCAGCCGGATAGTGTTGAGATTCCTTACGACTCCTCGGTGTATCTCAGCAGTGTTGATGTCGCTGCTCTTGTACTGAGTGTGATCAATTCGCCTGCAGTACAATCGGTGCTCCGTGTGGCTGCTTTCCCAGTCAGCGGATTGGGTGGACAACCCTCGGATGCGATTTTGATTTCTGGGGCGACCGGGGTTGCGGTTCCAGCGGCCATCGGAAGTGTCTTGGTCAAAGTTCTTGAGGGAGATCGCAATACACCGCGTGAACAGGGGCAGGTAATCATTGAGAACTCAAGGATTTCGTTTTCCTCAGGGTTTGGTATTTCGATTACTGCGGACGTTCGAGATCCTGTTTCGGGTGCACCGAATCCAGGTGCAGTACGCAACACATTGACGATCAACAACCAGCGATTGATTCCTGGGGCTGTGGTTTACAACAACGAGTTGATTGGAAACGCGGCAGGCGGAATCAACTTGGGTGGTGATCCGTTGAATGGTCCTACGGATGTTCCTGCGGCAGTCCCCTTTGCTCGTATCGTGAACAACACGATCTTGGGTGGCACGGTCTCACGAGTTGAGTCCCAACCTGCGATTTCGATCTTAGGTGATTTCTACGCGGATGGGGCTTTGTCCTTCGCGGATCTTGCACCATCGAACCTTTACAATCCGCGTGCAGGTGGCGGACCGGTTCCGATTGCGGGACTGCAAGTGCCAGGCAACGCCGTAGGTGCACCTGACTACACTGGGGTAGGTGAGCCTTTGGCAGGCCAAGGTGTCGTTTCCCTCGGACGCGGTGGAGTGATGGTGGTGCAATTCACCGATAACTTCTTGACCGCATCGGATGATGCTCGTCCCGACTTGGCCATCTACGAAGTTGGAATTCCTGAGTTGGTGCGTGTTGAAGTCAGTGCTGACGGGGTGAATTACACTTCTGTAGGAACTGCGTCGTTCAACAATCGCTATATCGATCTAGATCAATTTGGATTTAACTCGCTAAGCCAATTGCAGTACGTGCGATTGACAGACGAGCCAGGTGAAGGGCCAACAAGTGGAGATAGCGTCGGGGCAGACATCGATGCTGTAGGAGCACTTTCCAGCCGACCTGGGTTGCGTTACGGCACGGGTGGAACGGGTATCCGCGTTGGTGCGAATGCAAGCCCAACGTTATTGAACAATATCGTTGCGAATAATTCGACAGGGATTTCGATTGCTCCGTCGAGTACATCGACGGTCATCGGCGGCATTCTCTACCAGCGAAATGGCGTCAATGCGACGGGTGCAACCGTCGGCCAATTCCCGATTCAAGTTGGGGCGGCGGTTCCATTGTTCACCGATGTAGTTGCTGGCAATCTATATCCGGTGCCTGGATCCCTCGCGATCGATTCATCGATCGACTCGTTGGTAGACCGAGCTGCGATGTTGGCGGTCAAGCAACCTTTGGGATTGGCCCCTTCTCCGATCATCGCTCCAGCTACGGACATTACGGGTGCATTGCGAACGGATGATCCAAACGTTGTTGCTCCTCCTGGTCTTGGGGAATCGGTCTTCAAGGATCGCGGTGCAGCAGACCGTTCGGACTTTGTAGGACCAGCCGTATTGGCGATCAGTCCTCGTGATAACGATACGTTGGGTGCGGACTCGAATCCAACCCCCGGTGTTGTCGAATTGGTCAGCGAGTCGCT
>JBIJCS010000031.1:0-16515 GCA_044344575.1 Pirellula sp.
ACCCAATCACTTTGCTTCAATGCGGACTTTGTTTTGGGAATCGAGTCGAGTTATCATTTTGAACTCACTGATATGTTTCATAACGCACAGAATCTGGGCAGTGCTGTTGCTTACGATAAGTGCACTCCAAGTCTTTCCTCGCTCGGTACCTAAAGTAGGTACCGATATTTGAATCTTTGATCCACTCGGCTCAATTCTTTTTCCTGTTTTCAATCCCGAGAAGGGATTACAGTCAAACACATCCTGCTAAACTCACCTAGTTCGAATCCTACCCCTCCACCATCGTGGATCGGGGCAGAACCGGGCCATTCAAAACCCAGTGTTTTGGCGACTCGCGCGACTCGAAAAACGACTCGATTTGGGCAGCGCGACGCGAAATGCAACACCGCGGGCTTCGCAGCCCATTGGCAAAAGCGGAGAGTACAGGAACCGAACTTTTGGGCGTTTTTGCTTTGTTTTGTGATAGTCCGAAAGGTGCAAATTGGGCGCAGTCATCTTGCCAAAATTCCTGCGGCTGACCATTTTAACTGCACTGTGCCATGAACGCATGGATTCACCAAGCCGACGGACTTGACTCTCCATCAGCTTGCGGACTTCCTGGACTGGATCGCATCCAGCAACTCCAAAAAGCAACAGGGACAGGAATGAAACCGTTAGTGGTATTTTGAATCGATTCATCTTCGCTACTCCACTGCAAAAAAATCCGCAAGCGTTTCCTTCATTTGGCCCAAGCCTGAGTTCAACTTTTACCTTTTTGAACGGTGCTCATTGTGAATCGGCTACCAAGAACTTGCGAGTGAATGAACGTCGCATTCACTGATCCTGTCGAAAAAGAACTTTTTTCGGATTTTTTTATTTTTACGTCTCATCTCCCCTCGCGAGAAATGACTTTCCGGTGGGCTGGTCTCCGTAAGCATATCTTGTATTAGGTGGCTTGCCAGTGAGCATCTTCCCGTTCATTTCCTGGGAATAACCAATCACAATACGGTTACCCTGAGCGCGTCCTCAAGTGTTTCGGTAGTGAGTCAAGCCACGCTTGAGGATGCGGTATTTGTGGTTACCTATCGAGGTCTTACGAGCCTGGATAGCGCGATGATTCAGGAAAGCGGACACGCTTTGTTCATTACGGGACCCAGTGGATACCGAGAGCAAGCGATTTTTGATCGCGTCGTACCATCTTTGGATGGCTTCTCGCAGGTTGTCGCTTACCGAGTCAAGGCACCTGGGGGTGGATGGGACCGATCCGATAATGGCCTCTACTCAATCAGGATCTTTCCGGAATCGATTCGAGATTCTGTTGGAAACGTCCTTTACGACGACCTTATCGGTACGCTTCGTGTCAACATTGGTGCGTTGTGGTTGGTTAGCACAGAACAAGCACCGGGTAAGTTTGTCTTGAGTCTGTCGGATGCTACTCCAGGTAGTGTCTTGGTATGGGCTTGGGGTACTCAAACTGGGCAATACCAGATCGCATCGCCTGAGCTTCTCTTGAATATTGAGAACCCTGTATTTTTTGCTCAGTCAACGGCAAATACTTCAGGGCAAGCTCAGGTGGTATTCGATGTTCCAGCTCAATTCGCGAGCGAAGAGATTTACTTCCAAGCTTATGAATCGATTCCAACGCCGATGACAAGTAATCTTGTAGCGACGAACATGTTGCCTCGGCTTGTTACTTCGATAGGTCCTGCGGGCAATCCAATTTCCAACGCTCAGACGGTGGTCTTTAATGTCGAATTCCGAGAGTCTGTCTTAGGAGTGAGTTTAGAAGATTTCGTACTCGAAACTAATCGCGTCACCGGCGCTCGGATTGAGGGCGTCGAAGGAAGGGGATCAAGCTACAGGGTAGTTGTCAATACGGGAGTGGGTGACGGAACGATCACCTTGGTTCTTAAAGACGAGTCGCGAATTGCTGATGCCACAGGTTTCGAGCCATCTTTAACTCGTTTTGGCTCATTCCAAGGTGAACCGATCCGAGTGCACAAGATGTTGCTCGATGCGAATCTCGACTACGTGATTTCCCCATTGGATGCGTTGGCTGTGATAGATACGTTAAATCGCAGCGGTGGTTCCTTGCCTGTTGGACCAGAGTCAGCCATCTATACCTACGATGTCAACTTGGACGGTTGGGTAACACCGTTAGATGTACTTGCGGTGATTGATTACCTCAACAGTAACTCCACGAAGGGGGGCGAAGGAGAGAGTGCTTGGGGCACTCAGGGAGAGGAAGTTGGGTCTTTTGAAGGAACTGAATTTGGACCTTACATGCTGACAAAGGAAACAAGTCGTTCAAGTGATGGTCTTCAAGATTCAATCGATTCGGAGTTCTCCGCTGAGGGGCACTCACGAAGGAATTGGTTCGGTGATGGGCAAAAGGATGCGGAAGAGAGCCGGGTTGATTTCGCTTTATCGCAGCAATACGATCCTGAGGATATTTGGTCTGATGGGTGGGACTTCGGTTCTGAGAATCTGGATGATCTGCTCGATCAAATGTTTCGTAAGTCTGATAACCGTGACCAGTAGGGGGGCATGCGATTTATTCGTCGGTAAAGTCGAAAAAGACTTCGTCGCAATTGATCACCATGTGCTTTTCCCTTCCTTGGTCGGGAAATAGGAGTCTCCAGAGTTCACCTTCGGAGCGTGCAGGGAAAATTTGTAAGCAGGAGGAGTCGGAGAGAAAGAGTGTGGCTCCGCCTAATGGCTCTACCATCACTTCGGTGACGGTACGTGGGTTCGTAGAGCAACTGTTCAACCAAGATCGCATCCGTGCATCGAGGAGCCTGTGGCGTTCGCTATCTTCATGGAAGTTCCAGTCGGGGAGTTGGCGATCGAGGGAACCGACTAGGACTTGGTTATCATGAACGATTCTCCAGGTGGTGGTGATACGTAGTGATAGTTCACCGTGTTCTGAGGATCCGCCATTCTTATGGTTGTGTAGGATACGGTTTCCTAAGTCGAAGTATTGAACATCAAGGAGTCGCCAGGAGTCCCATAGGGGGAGGTTGATCAAGCGATTTAAATCCTGCTGGATTTGTTCGGTTGGGTGCATATCGATCTTCACTCCTCGTGATCTTTGTGGGGCAAGTCGATGAGTTGGCTCTTGAATTGCGAAGCGATTGGATCTGGGGGATCAAGCTGCTTTGCGCGTTGGGAATTTCCAGACGCTTGGGGTCCAGAAGTGGGATTGCCAAGAGTCTTTCGTCGCGCACTCTCGGACTCGCATTTCGTGTGCGTCGACTTCAATATAGAAGAAGGCTTGGTTGCCACCGCTGAAATGGCTTGAGTTATCGATGTTGAGCAGAGGGATACCGACATCTGTTTTTTCCGGAGTGCCGTTCCAGCGTTGGATATTGCGCACGTGGGTATGACCGTAGAGGATTGCGATGATGTTGTATTTGCGAATGGCTTCGTAGTAGGCCGCGACATCACATGGGTTCCATTCCATGGAGAGGTTTGCTTCGTCGGACGTATTGCACGGTTTGCTGTAGCGTGGCAGATCGATATGGTGCGTCAGCAGGACGGGGCGGTTGGGATCGGAGGCGTGTTGTTGCAGGTCACCGATGAGGAATTCGAGGCTGTCCATGGGGTTGTATCGTCGACGTTGTTCGACTTGGGTGTCTTGGCCGACGACAATTCCGAGGTTGATGCAATGCAGAGGTCCGAAGTCCCAGGAGTAGTGCAAGCCGTTGGCTGAGCGTGCGAGGACTTGGCGTTTTTTGGTACGTTCGATCAATCCATCGATGGCGAGCCCTTCGCCGCTGGGACTGTCGTGGTTGCCGTGGACTTCATAGACTGGGAATTTTAAGCGTCCTTCGGTGCCCGTTAGGCCGTAATCTGCGGTGAAGCCTTCCCATTCGCGTTGTTGCATACGCGTTTGCAGGGCTCCGCGTTTATCACCGGTGTCGATGATATCTCCGGCATGGATGACACCTTGGATGGGGCCTACGGTTCCATTTCCGGCGGATTCTGGAATCGAGGTTCCTGGCAGGGAGTTGAGGGTATCGATCAAGCCGTGGCAATTTGCGATGGAGGCTTCGGTCAGCTCGGTGGGAGATTTTTCGTTGGCGAAGTAATGGGTATCACCGATGGCAAAGAAGCGGGTCGCAGTGTCGACTGCCGGAGTTTCCTGCGCGAAGGGGGAGGTGCAGGTGAGGGAGGAGGCGAAGGTGGCGGACGCCTTCAAGAAGTTGCGGCGGGAGGATAGGCGGGAGGTTCCGGTCATGGCTCAATGTGAGGTTGGGGGTGTGGAGGTTGGACTTGCCGTTGACGGTTGTTTGGGGATTGCGATCCAGGCTGAAAGTAGTCCGATGGCAAGAACGGCAGCGGCCAAGAAGAATGGGGCACCGGGTACATACATTCCTCCTGTGGGATCGATGGTGGCCTTGAAGACACTGGTGAAAAGAACTGGCCCGACCATGCCTGCGATACCGTTCAGGGAGCTATTTGCGCCCGAGAGTTGGCCTTGGACCGATGGATCAACGGACTTGGACATGAGTCCTTGGATGGCTGCGGAGAAGAAGCCCATGAGGCAGAAGATAACGGTCGATGCCATGAACATGGCTCCATCATCAACCAGGCCGTAGGCAAGGAATCCGAGAATACCACCGGTCAGGCCGATGAAGACCATGATTCGTTCGCCCAGTGCCCGCATCATGGGGCGGATCAAGCCACCTTGGACGATGAAGTTCAGGATTCCGACGATCGCGAGAGCTTTACCTACGGTTCCGGGGGACCATTTGAAGCGAGAATCGGTGTAGAGGACGAAGACGCTGCTGAAAACGGAATGTGCGAGTTGGTAGGTGAAGAGGCTCAGGGCCATAGGAAGTAGGCCTGGAACGCTTTTGAGCAGCCGGAGAGAGCCGAGGGGGTTTGCACGGGACCATTGAAAGGGTTTACGTCGTTCTAAAGGGAGAGATTCTGGAAGAAAGAACAGTCCGTACATTGCATTGAGCAATGTGAGGGCGGCGGAGACCCAGAAAGGTAAGCGTAAATCGATGTCACCGAGGTAGCCACCGAGAGCGGGGCCGAGGATAAAGCCTAGTCCGAAGGTAGCACCATAGATCCCGTAGGCAGCGGACCGATTTTCTGTGGTGGTTACATCGGCGATGTAGGCACTTGCTGTTGAGAAACTGGCGGCAGTGATGCCAGCGAGGATTCGGCCGATGAAGAGCCAGGTAAGGTTTGGGGCGAGTGCCATGAGGATGTAATCGAGACCAAGGCCGAATGCGGAGAGGAGAAGTACAGGTCGTCGTCCGAATCGATCGGAGAGTGCCCCCATGATCGGTGAGGAGAAGAATTGCATGAGGGCCCATATGGTGCCGAACCAACCGACGTAACTTGCGGCATTGATAGCGTCATTACCAGCCAGTTCTTTGACGAGCTTGGCGGTGATAGGGATGACCACACCGAGGGATAAGACATCCATCAGGACGGTTACGAGGATAAATGGGATTCCGGCTTTTGCTGCCTGAGTATTGTTCACCCGATTCTCTCTTCCTGGTCCGGTCACGATGGTGGGGTTTAGCAAATATGAAGATTTGCAAATGCCGATTGGTCATTGCAAGGTTGTGGATTTGGTGTTGGTGGGGACAGAGATTCTAGCAAGCGATGTTGAGTTTGTAAAAAAGGAGGGGAGTGATTTGAGGAATAGAGTGGAATCCAAAGGAATTGAGAGGCATGGAGAGGCATGGAGAGGCATGGAGAGGAATCCAATGGTGTACGCAGAGCTACCGCGCGGAACGCGGGATGGATAGCCATTATGGAAATGGCTTAGGTGAGGAAATCGATTGAACCATTGGAGGGGTTGTCGTTCGACGGTGAGTTTGGAGGTGAGTTTGGGGTTGAGTTTGGGGGGGCGGTTTTGGAGTTGTGGTGCTCCGAGTTTGGTGTGTGCTGTTTGGTAGCGCGTTCTCTTGGGTCACGGTCGGTGGAGAGGGAAGTGGGGTCGACGAGAAGTTGGGTGATTGGGCTTGGATTTGACGTAAATCGTTGGCTCGGTCGCGTGTTGCTGGCGATTGGATCGAAGGAGAGGTCCATGGTTGGGCAAGTCCGTGTTGGGTGGTGGTGTGTAGGTTAGGGTTAGGGCGAATCGAGGAGGACTTGGTCTAGTGAGTCTCTCAGTGGCATGGGTGGTCGTATTTGGGGGTTGCTGGTTGTGCCGGTGACTTCGATGCGCATCCAATTCGCATTTGGGTTTTCCGTGAATGGGCGAATCAGAGCGCCGATGATTCCGCGTCGACCAACGTTGGTAGCGAGTTCGAGATTGATTTCGCGGCGGAAGTTGACTTCGCCTTTTCCTTGCATGCTCAGCAGATCGCCATCGAGTTCGAGTTTATGGATTGGGACGCGATCACCATCGATAGAAAACTCGAGGTTTGCCGCGTCGAATGCACCTTGGTCGGGTCGGATCGCTAGGAGGTTGAGGAGTCGAATCATCACAGGTAGTTCGTAAAGATTTGCGCCTCTCAGCCAGGCTTTGCCTTCCCCTTCGAGTGCGTAGAGGTTATTGATCGAGCCGCGCAAGTCGCATTCCACGAAGAGACGGCCATTGACAGGTGTGTTCGATTCACCGAGGTCGACAAGCATGCCATGGAAGTCGGAATCGACGAGACGCAGTCTGAGAGTTGCGCGTTCGCCGTCGAGAGGTTCGGTACCGCTGAGGAAGAGGGTGCCGCTGAGAGTACGAGCGCGGATATCGTGTTCATGGATATCCATGGTGGGGTATTCGATCGTGGGTTTGTAGGGGGAGGAGAACCAGGAGGCGTTTGATTGATCGCGGTGTTCGACGAAGCCATTACGAACTCGGGATTGGAATGCCGCCGAGACGACTTCTGCGGATTGAGGGGAGTTGAGAGTAGCGATTGCTTCCGCGCGGGGGTTTGTTTGATTGCGCAGTTGCCACAGTAAGGCATCGCGACCGAGATAGAGTTGGTTTTCATGGAGTGCGAAGGGGCCTTCGATGCCGGTGACAGCGACACCTTTGATGGCAAGTGCATCGAGGTTGATGTTGCCGACTGCGGAGGTTCCAGCGATATTGCTTTCGCCGTTGGTGCTAATCGAGCCACGGATTCCTTTGGCCATTTCTCCGTTGATGGAGACATCTTCGAGGTCGAGGCGAAGGTTCCAGTCGCGTACGAGGGAATGGAATTCGGGGGATAGGGATGCGATATGGGTCGACCCGGTAATGCTCACTGGCCCGCGGAAGCTCAGTCGTGTCATCGGTTCTTTGAGGATGGGTGGTAGAGAGCTTATGAGGACTTGGTCGATCAGTAATCGTGAAGGAGGTAACCAGTTCAGCATTCCGTCCCAGGTGCCATCGCTATGGAGACGGATTTGCCCGTTGGTTTCAACGCGGCTTGAGTCATGAATGCCGGAGAGGGAGCGAATATCGATGCGTCCTGGGCGGTAATCGACAGCGCATTCGATATCGTGAATGGTGTAGGGGAATGAGAGTGGATGTAGCGACATGCCGCGTCCGCCGTTATTGGAGGCTCTGGATTCGGCGATAGCGACTTTCAGATCGAGGGGAGCTCGAGACGCAGCGCGTTGGATTTGGATGGCGACACGATCGATCACACCGCTTGGTTGCAGTTGTTGCCATAGATTTCGAGCGCTGGGGGGTAACGCTTGTTCGAGATCTTCATCGAGCGCAACGTTGTGAGCTTGGAAGATCAAGTCGATGGATTCGACGTTGCTCACCGTGCAGGTTGCGGATCCTTCGCCGTGGATTCTAGCCCCATCGTTTCGCCCGACGAAGTCTTTGAGGATCAAGCGATCGTTATCGAGGGTGGCTTGGCCGTGTACATCTGTGATGGGGTAGCGGAAGCCATCGAAGCGGATTGCGCATTCGGAGAAAGTCAGTTCCAGAGATCGAGAGATTTGGTCTGGTTTATTTTGGGAGCGTATGAAGCGGCTTTTGCGAAGCGAGACGGTACCGGTGGGATGGAGTGAGTTGACGAAGCGATGAAAGCCGCTTTGGGGGAGTCCTCGGGGGGTGAGTGCGGAGAGTAGATTTTCGTCGATTGGTAGGGGGGATTCGGAGGCGATGGTCAGGTCCATAAGCCATCGTGGTTGAGAGCGTTGCAGGGTGAGTGCACCGTGGAGTCGCGTTTGGCCGGCGAAAGCGGTCAGCTCGGGAGCTTGGACGATACCATCACGGTACTGAAAGTCACCGGAGAGGTTTGTGATTGGGTAGGGAAAGAAGTCGGGGTTTGCTCCGGCGTTCTTTGCGCGGACGGTGATTTGGGGATTCCATTGTTGCCCATTGAAACTTAGGGTTGCAACGGCATCGATGGTTCCTCGCAGGTTGAGTCTTCGCCAATGTTCTTGTGCGGAGGCAGGTAGTGCGTTGTAGAGGGTTTCGTCGAGTTCGAGATTGCGAACGGACAGAGCAGCGATGCTTGGGGCTGTTGGGGATAGGCCGGCGATATCGGCTTCCAGTGTGACGCTTGCGCGCCCCGATACCCCCTGCCCTTTTCTCAGGTGGACGCCTTGGGAATCGGCATAGAGTTCACCGCATAGTTGATCGATTGGGTAAGGGACACTGGGGTGGAGCAGACGTCCGTCACGCAGTGTCGCACGGGCTTGGAACTGCAAGGATTGGTTTTCGAGCGATCCGCGAAGGGAGCCATCGAGTCTTCCGGTGAATCCTTGAAGCAAGCTCAGGCGTGTTCGGATCGGTTGAGGGAGTTGTTCGAGGAGCGTTTTGGAGATCTCGAGTTGTTCCAGATCACAAGCGAGATCGACGGTATTGGATAGTGGGTTCCGGGTGGCTTGGACGGAGAGTCGCGAGAAGTGGCTAGAGGCGAGGCTAGCGGTGAAAACTTGTTGTTGCGGATGTTGTTTCGTGGTGTTTATCAAGGATGGGTGGGGAGGAGATTGTTGCGTGAAGACACCGTTGAGGTCATGGCAGAGGATTTCGCGGGCTTGTACGCCCGTTGGGTGTGCGATTCGCAGTAGACCGGAGCGGATGTGAACGGTGGGGAGATGCAGATGGGTGGATGGTTGTTTTGGGACGAGGTCTTGAAGGCTCCAACGTTCGTCAACGGTGGGCCATAAGGAGGCTTCGCAAGCATCTACGATGACGGAGTCGATGGGTACTTGTCCTTGGACGATACCGAGTAGGTCGACGGGGCCTTGGCAGGTAAGGCGTCCAATTTTCAGTACGCTGCGCAACCCTTGTTCTGTTGCTTTAGCGATACAGAGACCATCGACGAGTATGGCTTCGCCTGGGATGAGTCTAGCGCGATCGATCGATACGTGATGGTTTGGGAACTGGGCTTGCAATCGCTTCGCAATTTCGGAAGTCAGTTGATGATCAACGCGATCGAATGCGACGAAGTACCCCATCGCGATGGCGGCTCCGAGCAGTAGGAGCCATGCGAGGCGTCCTGACCCACGTTGGGTGGGTTGGTTGTGTGGGTTCGGATTGGGGGTTGATTGCGGAGACATCCGTGAGCAGGGTGGAGTGGCGACGATCCGTGTGGCACTCGATAGGATTGCTGAGTGTTTGGTTTTTGGAGGAAGTTTTAAGGAACGTTTTTTGGAGGTAAGCCAGGAGTGTAGCGGCGCCGACACCTGCCAGTGCGCAGAGGATCAGGACACCGGGTTGTCGGTAGCGGACTGAACCGATGAAGATGCAGTGCAGAGTAGCCAGGTAGAGGCAAGGTAGAGCGATCCAAAGTGCGCTCAGGGGTTGGGACTTCCATAGTGAGACTAGCCCTAGTACTGCGAGGGCGAGGATAAGGCTATAGGAAGTGGCTTCCCACCAACGCACGGATTGGTTACCAAGTTCTTTGGCTACAGGCAAAGGCATCCAAGTCTTGAGGAACTTTACCAATCCGAGCTTGGCAACGTCAGATGGATTTTCGAATGCCCATTGCAGGGCAGCGTTGCGGAGTTTTCGGTCGATGCGCCATTCGAGGGTTGATTCAGGTTCGGTGCCTTGGGAGGCTAGCATTGCGTCTTCTTGGAGCTGTAGGTTCAAGAACTCTGTGGAAAATCCCATGTTTTCGTCACTGGAGCCTGACGCACCGCGATGCCAACCGTCGTAGAGGCTTGCGCCGACCTGTAGGGTGGTGGGAACGAACTTGCCGGAGATGGAGTAGTTTCTCAGCCACCAAGGGGAGAGGGTGAGGATGAAGAGAGCGAGAAAAAAGAGGGTGTTTTTGGGTACTATTTTTCGGTTGGGAGTTTCTTTTGAAAAGCTAGCAAATCCGAGGAATGGGAGAGCGAAGGCGGGCCATAGTCCCCAGCTTGGGCGGCTCAGGCAGGCGAGTGCGAGGGTAATTGCAGCGATGCAGAGTGGGAGTAGTGGTTTTGTGGAGTGTTTTGGGTGGAAGGTTGCGAGCCACCATGTGTAGATGGAGAGGATGAACAGTGGCGTTGCGACGGCTTCGCTGAGGATGAAGATGCTCATACCGACGGCGCCGCAGTAGAGGGAGGCGAGTATGCCGGCCGAAGTAGCGGCGATCAGTGGCTTGTAGAGGCTGGTTGGTCTCGAGGATTGGTGAGGTTGTGGGGGTTGTGTTTGGTTTGGGATATGGGATTGCAGGAAGTATGCCCAGAGCATGAGGAGGGGGATACAAGCGGCGCCGAGCAAGGATCCGCAGGCGCGAGCTGCGAGTGCGCTGTTGGGGTTGATTGGGGCGAGGAGTGTGGAGTTGTTGTTACTCGTGTTGAGGGATTCGGTGGCGACGGTTGGGGTGAGGAAAAGCGGGTAGATCGGAGCGCGGAAGATACGGGATTGGTCGCTACCGTATTGGTAGTTGCCGTGATGGAGGAGATTTCTCGCGATGATCCAGTAGGAGTTGGAGTCACCGAAGCGAAGTGTGGAGCCGTTTGCATTGCATTGTTGTTGCCAGAGGGTTGCTGCACCGAATCGCACCGTCAGGGCGAAGATAAACATGAGCAAGCAGGCTTTGGGCAATGGGGAGCGGAGCAAGGGATCTGATAGATGTAATAGAGAGGGATCGAAGGATGTGTTAAGGGGATTTCGAATCGGACCTGGTCAGTTTGACGGTGGCTTCGATTTGTCCGAGGAGTCGAATGGTGGTCAGGAGCGGTTCGTAGATATTGATCGAGTTGAAGTTGGAATCCGATACTTTTAAGTGATCTGGGGGGAGGACAAAATTCTCGTCGGTGGAGTCGATGGGAATCCAGTGGGTACCGTCATGGTATTCAGTCCAGGTGTGGAAGGCGAGGGTTGGGCGTACGGTGGAGGGATCAGCTCGGAGTCCCACGGCGATACGAGCATGAACGCCCAAGCTACGGAGTGCAGCGGTCATGCAGATGGCTTGGTCGATGCAGTCACCGCGTTGATTGCGAAGTGTATCGCTTGGGGTTTGGATGGTTTTATCGAGGGGGCTTTGCTGAAGATTTTGCGAAAGGGTTTTCCAGGCTTGTTCGGCTCGGTTGGTAATGGATGGGTTTTCGGGGAGGGCAGCGAGTTGGGATTTGGTCCATTGTTGAAAGTTGGAGGAATCCCAGCGGATGCTTTCGGAGGGTTCGATAGAAGCCGTGGAGGTAGGGTCTTGGGCGAGGGGTTCGGCGTTGGGTAGGTCTATTGGTTGAGTGTCTGATGGCGGAATAGAAAAGAGTTCGACGGAGAGGTTTTTGGGGGAGGAGCGGGTGGTGCGTTGATGAGATTTAGAGGGGAAAAGATCGGTCAGTGAGAGCGTATCGCTTGAGATGCGGAAGAGGATACTTGATTCGCTGGGTCGTTTTGGGAGTGAGCCCAGCAGGGGTATGGGTTTGATGGTGATGGCATCGAATTCGTCTTTGGAGAGAACGAATCGAGCGGTTTGTGGATCGCAAGCGAAGGCGAGGGTGTCTTGGGTGGGGTTATAGGATTTTTGGATGACTCCTTGGTGGTCGACCCAGAGGGTGGAGGTCGCTTCGCGGCCTTGAGTGATCGTACGATTTTGGATTTCCAGCAGGGGGATCAGTTTTCCGGCGTGGTTGATCGTATCGACGATATCGATAGCTTCGAGACGGCTTTCGGAGACTGCCATACGGAATGGATCGAGGTATCGGATGGTACGCGTTTCTTTTGGTTGCATAGGAATGCGTTGGAGGGATTGTTGCAGAGCGAAGGGGCCGAATTGCTCTGGGTTCCATGGGACGCTCGATGTATTGACGATGGGTTTGTCTTGAGGGTCGTAGGTGATTTGATCGATCGACAGAACGGAGTCGGTGGTATGGCCTTGGAAGTGTCGTTTGGAGTTACCAAGTTCTAGTTTTCCGAAGAGTTCGATCAGTTCACCTTGGGGCGATTCCAGGGTGGAGATGACGATGGATTGATCGGTGGGTTCGGCACCTTTGATTTTGATTCGAACGCGGCTTTCGGCTTCCATGCTGAGCAAGGGATTTTCTGTGGAGTGTCTTGCGAGGGCTTGTGCGGACAGCAGTTCGCTCTTAGCGAACTCGACAGAGCGTCGGGTATAGCCGACGGGTCGATTGCCTAGGTAGATGATTTCCCAGTGGAGTTGGGGAAGAGCGTTCAAGTCGATCCAGGGTGAGGAAGTTGGTTTGAGTGCTTTTGGTGATTGTTGATCGACGGAGGGATTCGAGGCTGTGTCGTTTGAAGTAGTGTCGTTTGAAGTAGTGGTTGGCGATGTGGAGATGCGGGGGCTAAGGAGTGGTCCTTCGGGGAGTCCGATGGTTTGTCGTAGTTGAGCGCGAGCGGAGGCGAGTTGATCGGGGGATGGGGAGCAGCTTGGTAGGAGGGAGAGGATTGCGAAGACGATGGATAGGAGTTTGATGGGGTTGTTTGGGGTGAAGTTTTGGAGTTGTGGTGAACGGAAAGGTTGAAGAGAACGGGGCATGGTAGGCGGATTGGGTTGGCGTTGGGGGGACTTTTTGTTTTGGGTGCATACGGGGTAGGTGTGCGGGGTTGGTTATGAGAAGAAGTTTCGGCAGGGAGTTCGGCGGGGTCGCAGTGGTTGGGGGGCTGACGAGTGGTTCTTAGGGGAATGCTCACTGGCGTGGTGGGATTGTAGGGGTTATCCGGGTCTGAAAAGCTTGGGAAATATTTCGGATCGAACGCATCGATTTGGAGGCTGACCTATGTTTGGTTATTCCCGGTTGGGCAAGCCGTAGGGTTTGGGTAGAGCGGGAAGTTTCCAACGTACTTCGGTTTCATTTTTGGTCGAATTGATCTAGGACAGGTTTGAGATAGGCATCATGGGATTTCCAGGTTTTAGTTCGGGAGCAGTCAAGAAGAGTTATACCGAGTCGCGATCGACACCGACGTCGAGTTTTGCGGAGTTGAGTCATGACGAGTTGGAGATGCACATGGAGCGGAGTCGGTACGGGACATTTGAGTTAACCGATGCGATTCGTCCTTCTTATGATTTGCAGATTGTTCCCAAGCAGGGATTTCGGCACGACGCGTATGTAGACCCGGATAGTTCCGAGAGCATTCCGGTGCTGTTGGCATCGGTATCACGGGAGCGATTATTCGATTTGTTTATTGACTTGATTTCTTGTTTAGGCGACACGGTCAACGTGGTCTTGGAAACGAGTCACCATGGGGATACGGGAGAGCATAATGACTTTGTGCGAGAGCATATCGACATGCCGATCCTCAAAAGTGTGTTGTATGATTTTGAAGACTTGCTCATGAACGATGGGTGTACGGGGATTGCGGTGGTCAATCCGAAGCGTAAGTTGGAGGTGCAGTTTGACGAGCACAAGTTATTGGTTTGTTACGGTGTACCGCAGGAATTGTTTGAGCGTGTATTGATTAAGTACGATGTTTATCCTGATGATCGAATGGGATTCATCACCGAGGGAGAGCACGTGCACAGCAGCAGCGATCGTTTCATCGATTTTTTCGATAGTTTACAAACGCGGCTTGGGATCGACGGCAACTTCCAGGACGATTCGCATTACGAGATGTAGAGAATGCATCGCGAGTACTTTGAAACAAGGTTTTGGGTATCGGTGGACGACATCAGGCACTTCGAAGTTTTCGAAGAGAGTGATTGGGTTGTGTTGTCTGCTTTTGCGACGACGGGGCAAACTTGGACCTTGGAGCAGAATGCTGTGGCGGATTTGGCGTTAGCAGCGAGAGTAAGTGGTGTATCGCCGAGGGTGCGTGTGATTGGTTATTCGCCGCGAACGATGCATGCAGAGCCGAGTTGGGTGGTCCCGTTGGGGTTGGAGACTGGAAGGGGGTTGGGGGTGGAGTTTGCGCAGGACGCAATTTATTGGATCAGCGGTGGCGATTTGTATGTGGTACGGAGCTTGGGCGGGGTCGCTTACTGGGTGGATGCTTGGCGAGAGAGATTAGATTGGTTGGACGCCGAGACGATGTGCGAGCGCTTGGAGGGCTATTTGCCAAGGGGATTTCAGTTGTAGGTATTGTTCCCACCATTCCAAGAGGGCGGGTACAAGTTGCGAGTGGAGTTCCAAGTGTTTTGGGATAGGGATATGCCAATGTTCGATAGCGAGTGCGGTGGTGGCTTCGTCGCAACGGCTGAGTTCGAGGATTTGTGCGGTAGCGAGTGAGGGGAGGAGCATCGCGATGGGGACGAGTCGTGTCAGGGCTTCGGGTTTCCAATTCAGCGCGTGACGGAAGGGTGTGGAGTAGAGTTGGGAGGCGAGCCATCCGAGGCGGATGATTTCGGGTAATTCGGTGAGTGGGTTGGTTAAAACGGCTTCGATGCGAAGGGAAGCGTGATCGACGTGGGCTTTTCCGCCGCCTCCTTGGACGGGCTGAACGGGGATAACGTTGGCTTGGCGCACGAGCATTTCGCGGGAGGTAAGGCGAGAGACATGAGCGAGGAATCCGTTACCGTATCCGATCCATTGATCTTGGAGTGGGCGGATGCGGAAATCGATTTGGTCGAGGTATTTTGGGAAGAGTAGTTTGAAAGCGGCTTCGACTTCGGTGATGCAGCCGGTCAAGCGTTGGCATAGGGAGTCTTCGACGAAGCCATCGAGGTGTTTCGAGAGAAGTTCGTGGGCCAGAGCGCTGTTGGATTCGATGGAAGCGCTTAGTGGAATCAAGTCATTCCAGAGGGCGTCGGTGAGCAGGGGGTTCGAGTCTTGGAGGGTCGTGCCGAGGGCTTCGGCAGGAAGGAGCATACGGTTGGTGGCTTGGGGATCGATCAAGCGTTTGGGGGCGTGCCAGCAGCATTCGGCGGTATGTAGAGCGCTGACCGAGGCGTTTTTGGTCCAAAGGAGATGCATAGGGGGTTGATTAGTAATGGTTGGTTAGGGTGCCCGGTTGGACATTTGGGAGTTGATCCAAGATTCGAGTTCTTGCCAGTCGACGGGGGGCAGTTTGCTTAGATCGGGTCGCAGAGCGACGGCGTCGTGGATGTAGACGTGGTGGATCGCTTGTTGAGGTCGGTTGGTGTTCCAATGTAAGAGAATGCGGACGCAAAGGGGCAGTGAGCCGGGGACATCGACTTCGTATCCGCAGAGGAGTGGAACATCGAGCCAGCCCATTTGTCGGGCGGCGAGGGCGGGGAATTCTGCGTTTACATCACGGGTAACGGTAAAGATTGCGCTCGCGAGGTCTTTGGGATCGATTTCGTTGCGTCGGATGATCAGCGCGAGGAGTTGGCGTGTGGCTTTGAGGATTGCTTCCTTTGTGTTGGCTTCGACGGTTGTGGCACCTCGCACGCCGCGGCAAACGGTGTTGGCAGAAGCGGAGGTAGCGGCAGTCGTGGGGTTGAAGTTTGGAGCTTGGTTGGGTGGTAGGGATGTCATACGGTCGTTGGTTGTTAACAAGTTCCGGAGAGGGGTTCGAGGATTGGGGCTTGAGAAAAGGGCATTCGCAATCAGGAAGTTGGAAGTATACTTCAAAGTATGGAAATCGACGATGCCAACCCAACGATGGCTTCCGTTAGCGAGACGGTTGCCGGTACAGAATTTGATCCAAAGCAGTTTGCTTTTTTGATTGTGGATAACGATCCGGCGCATGCGCGTGCGATGACGGAGAGTTTAGAGAAGGTCGGATACAGGTGTGATGTTGCGACGAGTGGTCCGGAGGGCAAGCGGATGCTCGAGCAGAACACGTATGACGTCGTGATCACCGATTTGGTGATGAACGACGTGGATGGGATGCAGATTCTTGGGATTGCCAGGCAGTTGTTGCCGGAGGCGGAGGTGGTGATGGTCACCGGTCACGCGACGGTCACCAAGGCGGTTGAGGCGATGCAGCTTGGGGCCTTTAATTTCCTTGAGAAACCTATCACACCGAACCGGCTACGGGCGATTGCGGCGAAGGCGACTGAGGCGGTTCAATTGCGTCAGACGAACATTGATCTTCGTCGGAGATTGGACGAGAAGTTTGGGTTTGAGGGGATCATTTTTGCGAGTCCGGCGATGCAGCAGTTGATCGATCGGCTCAAGCGGATCGCACCGACAGACGCGACGGTCTTGATTACCGGTGAGAGTGGTACGGGCAAGGAGATGATTGCACGGGCGATTCACCAGAACAGTCCAAGGAAAGCGAAGCGGTTGGTAGCTTTGAATGTGCGTGCGGTCTCGGAAACTTTGGTGGAG
>JBIJCS010000385.1:0-4936 GCA_044344575.1 Pirellula sp.
GTACGCAGCCTACCTCGACTTGCTCTACAGTGCCAACTTGGTATTGCCATCGAGTCCAGGCCCTAACACTACGCTTGATTTCGCGAACACGCCAGTGGCTCCCTACGTCAGTGGCGTGTCCGGAACAGCTTCGGTTCCTGGGGTGATTCGTTCGCTGGGAGCTTTCACGGGTGCACAAAAGCCTCCGTTTGATTTTGCAAATCCGACGCCGATGACCGTTCTGACGTTCACAGCACGCTCGGCGGGTATTGCAGAGTTTGTTGGTGATCCGGCGAATGACTCGCCAAACACCGACGTGGTGTTGTACAACCCACCTAATGCACCAGTCCCAACCGAACAAGTTCGCTATTTGCGATCCTCCATCGAAGTCGTTCCGCGAGGCACTGAGTTACCTTTCGCTGTAGATGACAGCACTGCGGAACTGTTGCTCAACAGCACGTCGTTCATCGACGTGTTAGCGAACGACATCGTTGGTACATCGGGGCCGCTGCGAATCACATCCGTGACGCAACCAGCGAACGGCGTTGTTTCGATCGATAACCGAGGCACGACAAATCCATCGGACGATCGGATTCGATTTGTTCCGTTCACCAGCTCTCTTGGCTTCTCGGATCAATTTACCTACACGATTGCGGACTCGCGAGGGTTCAGTTCGACTGCAACGGTGACGCTCAAGGTTGGCGACACCAGTGCAGACGACAAGATGAAGATTCAGCTTAAGGCTTTCAATCTCAACGGTCAGCAGATCACTTCGATCCCAGTTGGTAGCCAATTCGAACTTCGCGGATACGTACAGGACTTGCGTCCTGCGACTTCCCTGAGCGGGGTATTCGCGGCTTATCAAGACATTCTCTACGATAGCAAGTTGGTTGGCGTTCAAACCGCAGCAGGGGGTCTTGGATTCTCTATCGAGTTCGCTTCGGGTGCAAACGGATACGCGAATGGCAAGTCTGGCGATGTTCGGATTCCGGGATTGATCAACGAAGTTGGATCGTTCCAGAACGCATCCACTCCGTTAGGAACTTCGGAACTGTTGCAATTCTCGATTCGGATGCAAGCCAACACTCCAGGTGTTGCGAAGTTTCTCGCGGATCCAGCGGACATCAGTCCGTTCCACGATTCGTTGCTTTACAGCGATACAAAGAACAAGGTTCCTTACAATCAAATCAGCTACATTCCAGCAGAACTCATCATTACGGGTGGTTCGGGAGCTGGGGGTGAAGGAAACACCAATCCATTTAACCGGTTCGACGTGAACAACGACGGATTCGTTTCTCCGATCGATGCGTTGATCCTTGTGAACATGGTCAACACGACCGGTGGTGGAAACCTTGGTGGTGGTGGCGAAGGCGAGGCGGGTGGAGACAAGTTCTACGTGGACGTTAACGAAGACGGGTTCCTGTCTCCGCTGGACATCCTCTGGGTTGTGAACCACTTGAACGTCGGTTCGGGTGGCGAAGGTGAGGGAGGGGTTGCAACCTCTGGTGTTGCTGCACCGGCCGTCGAAATCTCGACTCAATCGCCGAGCACCTTGGTTGAAGTACCATTCTTGGGCCTCAACAACTGGGTGACTCAAGCTCCAAACAGCAATATCGTTTTCGGACCGGAGCAAGCTTCAAGCATCGATAGTTTGCTTGCAGGCTATGTTGCCGAGGAAGACGATAAGGATGCTGTGAACGGCCTCGTCGACGATCTTTTCGGCGATGTTTGGCAAGCCTAGTCCAGAGAGTCATTCATTAGGGCTCGTTGATCTGCAGATCAACGGGCTTTATGGGGTGGATTTCAATCAGACTACTGTATCTGAGGAGCAGTGGCGAACTGCTCGTGCTAAGTTGTTCGAGGATGGCACAACGCATTTTCTCCCCACGTTGATCACGGATAGTGTCGACTCGCTGTGTGGAAAATTAAGCGGACTTGCGACCCGATGCTCTGAAGAGCCGGCCCAGGAAGGGCTTGCGAGTGCCGTAGGTATTCACTTGGAAGGTCCTTTTCTTTCGTCTGAGCCAGGGTATGTCGGAGCACATCCTCGGGAGCACGCAAAGCCACTGCAGCTCGATGAGCTCAAGCGATTGGTGGATGCTTCAAAAGGTTATTTACGGTGGGTGACACTTGCTCCCGAGTGCGACCCTGCCGGGGTTGGGATTGAATATTTGACGAGGAATGGAATCCGGGTGGCGGCAGGCCATTGCAATCCGAGCATGGACCAGTTGCGTCGCGCGGTGGATCACGGACTTGGGTGGATCACTCATTTGGGGAATGCCTGTCCTGCGACATTGCCAAGGCACGACAACGTTTTGAATCGATTCCTCGCGATGCGAGGTGCGTTGTCAGCTACGTTGATTGCGGATGGACATCATCTTCCTTGGTGGTTACTTGAATGTTGGATTGACTGTTTCGGAGAGGATAGGGTGGCGATTGTCTCGGATGCGATCAGTGCGGCGGGGTTACCGCCTGGAGTTCATCGACTCGGAGATCGCACGGTGAATGTGGGAAGCGACGGGGTACCGCGAAGCGAGGATCGGACCCATTTTGTTGGTTCGGGAGCAACATTAGGGATGATGCGTCAGCGTTGTGAGGTCGAGTTTCGCTGGAGCGAAGAACGTTATCAAAAGATATTTAGGAGCAATGCAGCGGGGTGGTTAGGGCTCGAGGCATCTCGTTTGGATTCGTTTCCTGCATACCCTTCCCCGTAAAAACCCTTCTTCTTCGATCTTGTACAGGGTATTTTTTTAGCTTTAGACCCTTGTTACTGCGATGCATTCGCACTTTACTTGCTCTACAATAACGGGCTCTTCAACTTCAACCTTCACACGATCATAGATAGATGGAGATACTGTCCATGCGTTCTGTTTCAAGACGACACTTTCTAGAGCAATCGATGATGACCACTGCGGCGGCTTTGGCGTTACAAGCGCGCCGAAACGAAGCGAACGCGGCGGGGCCACAACCACCCTCGATCGGTCCAAATGACACGATTGAGGTAGCTGTTGTAGGTGCAGGAGGCCGTGGCCAATCCCATATCGATGGGTTTGCTGGCAAGCCTGGAACGGTGGTGACCCACATTTGCGATTGCGACGAGAAGGCTGGCCAGCGGAGTTGCGAATCCGCAGCGGAGAAGCAAGGTGGACGCAAACCAGTTTGGGTGAAGGACATCCGCAAGTTGCTAGAAGAAAAGTCGATTCAAGCTGTCAGCATTGCGACACCGAACCACTGGCACTCATTGGGAGCGATCTGGGCGATACAAGCTGGAAAAGATGTATATGTTGAAAAGCCGGTTTCGCACAACGTGCTAGAAGGACGACGAGTGGTGCAAGCAGCGCGCAAGCACCAGCGGATGGTACAGACGGGAACGCAAAGTCGCTCCAATGCAGGGATGCGTAAAGCGATGGAGTTTATCCAGGTTGGAGGTATTGGAGAAGTGATGATTTCGCGAGGGTTGTGTTACAAACGCCGCGATTCGATAGGTCCGCGTGGAAATTATGAAGTACCAAAAGAAGTGGACTATGATCTGTGGTCTGGCCCAGCACAGATTCTTCCTTTGACACGCAAGCGATTTCATTACGATTGGCACTGGCAGTGGGAGTACGGAAATGGTGACTTGGGCAACCAAGGTATCCACCAAATGGATTTGTGCCGATGGGCACTTGGCGAAGATCGCTTGAGCGATCGCGTTTGGTCGTTCGGTAATCGGCTTGGATATGTCGATGCCGGCGAAACGGCGAACACACAAGTCGTGGTGCACGACTACGGCAAGCGCAAGTTGATTTTTGAAGTCCGTGGGTTACCTACCCCTGAATACAAGGGTGCGATGGTAGGAATAATCGTTGAGGGGACGAAGGGTTATGTTGTGATGACTTCGTACTCTAGCGGGACTGCCTTTGATCTTGATGGCAAGCCTATTGCGCAATTCAACGGTGGTGGCGATGATCGCCATTATAAGAATTTCACCGAGGCGATGCGCAATCGGGATTACAAAACGCTCAACGCTGATATTGAGCAAGGTCACTTATCGAGTGCGTTGTGCCATTTAGGGAACATCTCTTTGCGATTGGGCAAAGAGATCGCTGGGCAAGAAGTCGTCGGTGCGCTCAAGGGACAGGGAGCGGATGAATCGATCTCGGAGACTTGGGACCGTACCGCAGCACACTTGAATGAGAACAAGGTCGCAGGCTATTCGATATTGATGGGTAAACCCTTGTCGATCGATCCGGTTTCAGAGACTTTCAAGGGTCCTGATGCACCGAACCATTGGTTGACTCGCGAGTATCGCGCTCCTTACAGCATTCCTACCGAAGATGCTGTGTAGCGCAAGAGTGACTTATCATTTCGTGCAGTGGCTCCGGGCGTTGAGGTAGCAACACTGCACGGAATGCGGTGGATACGTACTACCGCGATTTTGAACGTCGTCGAAGACGACAAGCAAACCACCGCATGCAGGGGAATAAGCCGATACAAGTAATCGCCCAAGCGGGTTTATCGCCCCACCAACTCCACAACCCCTCGCGGCCATCTGGGATTGGCTCCGCAATGATCCAACCACCTTGCAGTTTCGGCAATTGCTCGATGACGCGGCCGTCGCCATCGATCCAAGCGGAGATGCCTGTGTTGGAGGCGACGAGGACTGGAATGCGGTTTTCCACCGCAGTGACAATCGCGCTATTGAGGTGATGGTTCAAAATGCTCGAACCGTGAAACCATCCGTCGTTGGAAATGTTGATCATCACGTCGGGTGACTCACCTCGCTTCTTCAATTCGCGAAGCTGCCTTTGCATGAGATGAGGAACGACATCTTCAAAACAGACATTGGTAGTAATGCGACGCCCAGATTTCAACCGCCAACTCTTGGCCTCTTTGCCTACGCTGAGTGTTCCCATACCAATCGATTGCATGACCGAAGGAAACCAAGAGAGCACAGGGATGTATTCTCCGAACATCA
>JBIJCS010000386.1:0-4929 GCA_044344575.1 Pirellula sp.
CCCAGGATTCGGCGCCAATCCATTTGCACCCAATGCATCCGCAACACCATCCGTGCCCGGAGCATCAGCAGTGCCTGGAGCTACTCCTCCATCCACCCCTGTAATCCCAGGAACTCCAATTCCCCCCGTCGCACCCCCTCCCGCTTTGCCACCAATACCACCAACAAATTGACGCGCCGACAAATTGACGCGCCGACAAATTGACGCGCAATCAAATGAACCCACAATCTCGGTGAACCTCCCTCACAAAACCTACCGTTTGCGTTTTACAGAGTTTTCATTAACCTTTTGACATCGATTCCCTCGCTATCCAGCATCGACTCACAGGCTGTACTCAACGTGCTGACGATTTTCACCGCGCCAAAGCCGTTCATCGGCCATACCGGTATCATCCAAAAAAATGCTATCCGCAGCTGGAAACAGGCTGCCCCCAACTGCCAAATCCTTCTCTTCGGGGACGAAGACGGTACTGCACAAGCAGCCCTTGAACTCGATGTAGGTCACATCTCGGAAATCCACCGCTCACCCCACGGTGCTCCTCTTCTTGACTTTATCTTTCAGCAAGCGACCACAGCATCCGAATTTTCGACTCTTTGCTTCGCCAACGCCGACATCATTTTCAAGGGAAACCTCGACTTTTTGACCACCCTTCCCACACCCTTTCTGTGCGTCGGTGAATCCATGGACCTGCTGGTACCCAACTCCATCGATTTTTCAAACCCGAACTGGAGAAACTTACTATCCCAAGGAACATCTAGAGGCCCCTTCGCGCTCGACTACTTCTTCTTCTCCAAAGATCTTTATCGCGACATACCTCCATTCCGTATCGGCCGCGCCCGATACGACAACTGGATGGTCTGGCACGCTCTTCAAAAGAACACCAAAGTCATTGATGTCACACAAATCCTACAACCCATCCATCAAAATCACGACTACGCTCACCTTGCCGGCGGTCGCAATGAAGCCTATCGAGGCACCGATGCTCTGTTTAATCAAAAACTAGCTGGTCTTGGATGCTACCTGTATCTCTACAGCGTCAACGACGCTCGCTGGTCCCTGACCCCAACCGGACTGCTCCCTAATCCAAGTTCATTTCGTTTCTCGAAACAACTCCTCCGACGTCTCAACGACTGGATCTCCGAACGATCTCCCAAAACTAAATCGCATACGCCAAAGGATACAGACCTGCCCAAATCCGATACTAACTCCGCTCAGCAAATATGAAACCACCTCTTTTCACTTCGATACCTCCACGCGTGCGAGGTGTGAACTTGGATCCATCCGATCCAACCTCTGCTCAACGCGTAACCATCGATTCTTGGCTAAGTGCAGGATTCGAACCGGTATCGATCAACCTAACCGAAGAGTTTCGCAATCACCCCGAATTGCCTGAAGTACTCCGCCACTTGCGAGTCGAACCCCTTCCCGTCACTCCACGGATGCAAGTGCGAACCTCCGCTCCTCTATGCCCACTTCGCGACTTCTTAAATGCCATCTATACGCACTCCAACAATGCACCAGTCGCCATCACCAATGCAGATATACGCTTCGCCCCTTCCAAAGACCTTGAACTAGCTGCCCGTATCGCAACCTTAGACGAAACCGAATTTCTCATCGGTCAACGCAACGATATTACCCACCTACCTGACGGATCGAGTACCTCAAATATCCACGGATTCGGAATCGACTTCGTCGCCTTCCATAGCTCTTGGATCCCAAAAATCACCAAAGCCCTCGCGCCAACCCTCGCCATCGGCTTGCCTTGGTGGGATCATTACCTACCCCTAGCACTCTGCGCTTTTGGAGCTCAAACCCGTCTACTCGATGCGCAATGGTTCGAACACGATGTGCACCCAATGAAATGGAATTGGAATCATTATTGTCGCGTCGGACGCACTGCCATGGCATCGTTCCATCGCGAAATGCTTAACCTAAAGTCTTCTGTCACAGCAATATGCTGGCTCAATGCCCTCCAAAACGAAGCCTATCACCCAATGATCCACCCAACCCTCGCTCTACATGTCCAAAAACTCGCACTCCACGATAAAGCTCCAACCTTTATCGCCAAAAGCTCCCTCGGTCGATTAGCTTCAGCAAACATGCGTATCCTCCTGCAATCCTCAACACATGGCCCCGTCCCACAACCCAGAGAACTGCGCTCCGCCACCGAAGAATCCACTCCCAAACCCGCCCCCACCAAAAAGTCTCCGCCACTCCCCGTAAAACTAATCGGAAAATGCGCTCGTATCATCGGCGATTACCGACACTCACTTTCAAACTCACTAACCCCTACCAATCGCCGCCCAAAGTCAGTCTATTTCTTCACGTTCCATAAATGTGCCAGCACCCTTTTTAGCTCCATCGTCCTCAAACGTGCCGTTGGACTAAAAAACATAAACTATGCTCAACAACTCTACCGTGGAGTTGCTCTCGGCAATAAACCATTCACCTTCCAAGAATACGGTTTCATCTACGGACCAATCCGTGTTACCCCCCAATTCGAAAGCACCTCTGTAGAAGATCTCCTCCTCAGTCCCGTCATCCAGCAAGACTTTTTAAAATCCAAACGAGCCGTCTTTCTAGTCCGTGACCCTCGCGCCATCCTCACGTCGCAATACTACTCCTTTGGCTTCAGCCACCACTTGAGCAAGAATAAAGAAGTTCGTGAAACACAAGAGGAAATACGCCAAGAAATTCAAAAGCTTACCATCGATGAGTATGCACTTAATCACGCCACAAGAATGATCGAAGCTTTCGAGCGACTCGATTTAGCTCAAAAACACTGCCAAGATCGAATCGTGCTGCGCTATGAAGATCTCGTCGAAGATTTCGATGCATTCATCGAACAACTATGCTCTTTCATCCCATTACGACAAGCGACTATCGACCTGGTCTACCGCGAATCACGACCAAAACAAGTCGAAGAAATCAATAGCCACAAAAGGTCAGGACTCCCCTCCGGCTTCCGTAAAAAACTATTGCCGGAAACCATCGAGTCACTGAACAATCAATTCGAACCGATCCTCAAACGCTTTGCGTACGAAAAATAATCCGCCCCGATCATATCTGGGTTACAACGAATTCCTGACACGCAATCAACTAACGCACGCAATCACTTGCCTTAACTATCGATATCCGTACTGCTCCATGATCGAAACCATCTCGCGATCCCTCAACAACCAATCCATGTCCGACTGAGTCCAAACCGATCGCCAATCCGAACCCTTCCCCCGATCCACAAAAAAACTCTCGCCACTCTTAGACCGAAATGTCGATGGGCAATCCTTGTCGCTAGACGCCATCGTCTCCATCGAAGTTAAGCCCTTTAAAACATCAAGATCCACTCCAGAACCAAAACCACACCACTCAATCAATCCTGACACGGTATTCTGAAAGTCTCCCTGCAGTGCGTCATATCGCATCACATGGATGTTCTTTGGATCAGTCTCCACTTTCCACTGCATCGCTTGCATGTGCTCCTTCCAACTCCCATGTTTCACAGAAACCGAACTGCGAATGAATTGTGAAAATGTCCCGGAAAAGTTCTGCACACGTAGCGAATAATGCCAAAAGGATACCAGCGACTCTCTAGGATCACGATGCACAAACACCACGCGAGGATAAAGACACATCATCGGCACGTGAGTCTTGATCACTCGCATACTCGTATCCAAATTGGCATTTGTTGCACCCGTGTAGATGTCCGGCGCAAATCGATCTACCTCTAATGATGTCAGAGGCTTACAAACTCCCGCCTTCAAATATGCCATGATGTAGCGCGTCCAAGTATTCCCGGAGCGAGGATAAGACACAATATAAATGTCATCTGGATACGTAGCGTTTACACCAAAACTAAGCCGCATCAATCCACCAGGAATCCACCGATTCAACGCGCTAACCATCGAATGGGGTAAGTTGCTAGTGATCGCTTGGAAAACTCTCTGGTAACACTTGTTCGTCATAAGCTCTAAATGAATTCAAAGTACTAAAACATCACCGCAACGGCTATCGATACCAACATTCAGGTAACGGTATAGGCTTCTTAGAAGTGTTATCCCGATCCAGTGGATTCGGAAACCGTCTTTGCTTGGCGTCGGAATGAATGTAGTCCCGCCGCAAAAACGTAAACTCCATCACCTTGGGAACCGCCAAACCACCCCTCTCACGCAATCCACAACAATTGTTCGGATGAAGATGAACACATACATGCGTCTGAAGAATCTTCTCAAACGCTCGCGACGCAATCTGAAAGAACGGTCGCCCCCACAACTGATCCAAGTCGTGGAACTCGATAATCATAATCCTAAAACGATTCAGGAGCTCACCCGATGCAGAAAAAATCACTTCGTACTCTTGCCCTTCAATGTCCATCTGAAGCAGCAAATCTTCCCGTGTGGCCGGTAACATCTCTCGAACCCAATCATCCAAAGAAACGTAGATGCCACTAGTCGTCCCACCAACGAACTTTTTGATGAAATGAAAATTCGAATGCTCCTCCGCAGGTGCTTCCACAGAATGGTCTGCCATGAAGACCTTCATCCCCATCTCGGCACAGTCTTTCTCAAAGCCAGACACGTTGCTCACGCCAGGAGAAAAACAAGCCGTAATGCCCTCTAACACGTCAGGGAGCAAGTACCCCCCATCCCCGTCCGCAGGCCCAAGCCGAATCATCCGCTGGTCTGGAAGGTAAGGTTGCAAACACTCAATCAACCGAGCCAACTTTGCTCGCTCAACCCCCTCCGATGGAACCTCAGTCAATAAACAAACTTGATAGCCTAACAACGAAAAACAATAATCTACCAGCGGCTTCAGACCTTGCTTTATCCTAGCTATCATCGGAATGGACATTTCATGGCTCGAGAAAAATAGGCGGTAGAAATATGGTACGCACAATCCACCGAGTCAGATTGAACTCGGCTTAAACCTAAT
>JBIJCS010000387.1:0-4925 GCA_044344575.1 Pirellula sp.
GTCATGGTGGAGTACTACTGTGTCAAACAAGAGTTGAGTGTAGCTGGACAGAGAGTGGCGGCACCGGCGGTTGGGGACAAGCAGCGGTTGACGATTTATTGCGATCGAACGGGAGTCGAAGTCTTTGCGAGCGAGGGGACATGTTACCTACCGATGCCCTACACAACGCGGATGGACAACAAGAAAAGTTTTTTGGAGGTACGTGGCGGACCAGCGATCATCGATTCATTGGTTGTACACGAACTAAAGTCCGCTTGGGTCGTCGATAACGGCAATCGCTAAAGCGGCCTCGGAAAGACCTGGTTCAGGAAGAAAGTCAGACGGGGCTTCACCCAAGCGAATCCGATTTATCGGGGAGGAGTATGTAGAATCCCGGAGTCATATCCATGGTCTGCAAGGATACGATAAACGTCCACGAGCGACAGCGGATTTCCAGCTCGAATCGCTTCCCACATACCATCCCGTACCGCACAGAGCGCAGCGGTATCGATACGATGTTTTGAAAGCCGCGCAATAATCGCTTCGGCAATCTCGTCGGTGACCCTTGGTGGCTCATTGCTTACAGGAACTGATCCCAAATCCTCAGCAGGAGAATGAAGGATGTTTCGATCGTATCCATGATCGCTTAAAATTGCATAGACATGCTGAAGTACTAGTGGCTTGTCTTCTCGAATTGCGTTCCACATAGCCGCCCTTATAGAACGGAGCGCATCGCCATCGATACGACGGGCCGCTAGCCTGTTTTGGATCGCATGAGCGATCGCTTCGGTGATGACCACGTCTGAAGTATTTTGGGAATCACCCGTTGTCGCAGGATCCGTTGTCGATGGCTCGACAACACTGTTGCGCTGATCTCGATTGCTTATAGGTCTTTTTGCCGCTGCTAATGAGCTTTGTAGCCAAGCAACCGCGAAGATTGCCAGCAGGCTTGCGACCAATCTCGGACGAGAAACAGCAGGCTCCTTTTGCCCCGTGATTCTGCGAATCCTAGGTAGCAGAAAACCTCCTGTCGCACGAATGGTAAAAACCTGCGAAGGACGAGATTCCTCCAGTTTCAGTAGTGTTTGGCCATAACTTATCCTCGTACCTGTAGAACTGCTTTCGAGGTTTTGAATAGCAAGTTCATCCGCACAGTGCTCACGTTCGAGCCGAATTTGACGGGAAATCCACCACGCCCCTGGATGATAGAAGTAAATCGCATCAATGACAGACTGAACAATATTGACGAAGTAGTCGCTACGTCGAATATGTGCTAGTTCATGCGCGACCAGGGCACTGATTCCCTGAGTCGACAGACCTGCAATCGCCGACTCCGGCCAAAGTATGACCGGATGGAACCATCCTACTACCGCAGGCGTGTTGATCGATTTAGACTTCAGCAACCGAACAGACCTTCGCACGCACATCGCATCGCACAATCGATCCACGCGGCCTTGCCATGACGCGTCTTCGATAACCTGGGCTTCACGAACCAATCGACAAACAAAAACCCACCCCCGCACCAATCGACTCGCAGTGATCAAAAAGCCCACAAGCCACACCGCACTGATGATTGGTAAACATTGTAGGATCAATGCTCGGAAATCGTGAAGAACCGGAACACTTTCCGGCAACGAAATAGCCCCCAGGAATCCATCGATCATTGCTCCAATCGTTTCGCTAGTCTCTTCGTATCGCGAAACTCCATAGTTTATTCCAAGCAATGTTACCAATCCCAGGATTGGAATCGCGAAAAGCGCAAGCACGGCTATTGAATAGCGAAGTTGACTATCGTTCCTGGAACTGCCTGAAAGGGAATGCAGGGCCAACTTGAGCAATCCCGCAACAACCAATCCTTGCCATACCGAATGGTAGAGAACCCATCCCATGCGTGGCACGAAGTCTACTAACAGTCGCTCCCACACAAAAGTAACAAGTTCACCGTTCATCAAAACGCCCTTTGCAAGTACTCTCTAACGGGCTAAAGAATCTGCCCTAGGATTTGTGTGATTGCGACTCGTTTGATTGCTCGAGCTTTTCGAGCAGACGGCGAATTTCCGCCAACTCCTCCGGTGTCGCTTTCCGACCCGACAGAGCATGCAAAACCAGTTCCGACGCCGCGCCTGAAAAAGCTCTCTTCAGAAGATCATCGACAAGCTGCTTCTGTGTTTCAGGACGCGGAATAGCTGCGCAGTAGACATGCGCTCGACTACTGCTATCACGTTTCACAAGCTGTTTTTCCGTCATGATCTGCATGAGTTTCAAAACAGTTGTGTAAGCCAAGGGACGTCCTTCTCGAACGATAGCATCGTGAACATCCCGGACCGAACATGGCTGCTTTTCCCAAAGAACCTTGAGTATTTCAAGTTCGGAGTCCGTAGGTAAAACAGGCTGAGTCATGACCAGATCCGTGAGTCGCTAGGAAGTTGAGGAAGAGATCGCCTTAACAATGGAAACAACGCGAACGCGATCAACCACCCAGTTCCCTGAGTCGTAGTTGCACTTGAAGCATACTCAAGGGTCTGTCGATTGCGATTGCATCATCGATTTCCCTGCTAAGTATAGCGAGGATTCTCTCGGATACACCGGACTCGGCAAGCCGCGGCAGTAACGAATCGGCCACAGGTCGAGTGACCATGACAGCAGCCACAATGGGAGGTTCCACGATGGGAGGTCTAGGACGATCGTCGCGACGATCGCGCTGCTCTTGTGGAGTGACTTGCGGAGTCTCTTGATCCAGGGCCGGAGGAAGCACTTCAGGAGCAACCGCGTTGAAAGAATCCCATAGGAATCCCAATTGCCCTAATCGCTCTTGGACTTGCTCAAGCCCTAGTGGTGCGCCCACATCGATCGCATCGGAACACTCACTACGAATCGTGTCAATGATCTCGCTTGCGGCACCAGCATAGTTCAACCTCGAAACGATCGATTCAAGAATTGGAGCAGTGACCAAAACTTGTTCCACTACCGGTGTTCCAGGCTCAACCACATCGATATCGGTTTTCGGCTGAGGCATGATCGTATCGACATCAACCCCAAGTTCGGCCAACCGTTCACGCACTAGCAATGGATCAACAGGGGATCCAGTCGTGAATTGCTGGCGAACAAATTGCGAAATATCAGAGATCACCTCAGTCGAGACGCTGAATGCTTCGAGTCGCTGTGAAACAGCAGAGATAAACACTTCGTTTCGACCAGCTTCATCTTCCGATGACTGTCCATCCTCGTTGGGCACCCCAATCACCGCAGGCATCCAGCGAAGCGATCCGTTCTCGACGCTGTCCCCCAACTCAGGACGGCCGCCGACTCGTAGCGTCTCAAGGATCGCCTGCGCCTCATCGATCGTCCACCCTGGTGGCAACGTATTGGTCTCGACAGCCTTGGAGATTCTTTCTATCCGCCGATCAGGCTCGACGCGACTCACCAGTGAACCGCTTTGTCCGTTAGCACTTCGAGAATTGAGGATGTCGATTACAGCCAACGCATCCAGCGGGCTGATTGATTCGTCCGCATCAACATCCACCATCACCGCTTCGGCTTGAGTCGACGGTGCCGACGACTCCCCCGTCACGGATCGATTGACGCGATCAATGGCAATCAGCGCATCGATCGGGGAGACAATTCCATTAGCATCGACATCCTCGGGCATCGAGAAATTGTGGTACAAATCAGCAGCCATCAAGGCCCGTTTTTCGAGGCTCTCGAGAAATATTTTGCGGTAAAGCCGCCGCGTCGATCGACTGTTTCGCATCGCGAAACCCTTTCAAAAAAGAAGTGAAGGACTCACCAAGCGTACAAGCACTGCGTACGAAGCCAATAGTACTAAGTTCTTCGTACTAAGGCAACCCAAAAGTTGAACATTTTTCTAATGGAACACCAAAATCGCCATTTGAGCCAAGCAAAACCAGAGCGTGCGAGTCGATTGCGATCAAACGGACCTGCATACGATCCCAGCCTGAGAATCGGCGCTAACCGTGCCCGCCGTTTTCAGTTCCTACTTTGCCGACAGAACAGCCGCGATCCCTGCGTCGTGCGGCCGGTGATGTTCGTAACTGCAACTGACATGCGGAGCGAAATTGGTGTGCAGTTATTCCAAAGAGTCGGACATGAAATACAAATCACGTAGTTCAAGAACCCAACGACAGGATGGGTAGCGATGGTGGTTACCTGTCAACCGAGCACCCCAGACAGGATTCGAACCTGTGACCTCAGCTTTAGGAAAGCCGCGCTCTATCCAACTGAGCTACTGGGGCAACAATCTTTTCGTTGGCCAACGCCAGAACCAGTTTAACTTCTGCCCACGATTTGTCCACGGACGGAAAGTAGTGCGGGACCTAACTTGCCTCGTGCTTTACTTGATTGCTTCTCGCTGTGGAGCGAGACCACAGCAGATTCGGGAGGTTTCTCATACGCACATCTTCCATAACGGCCAAGCGTGCCGAGAAGAAACGCATCGAGGACAAGTTACGGCTCGAGGTACTCAGGCCGGATTTTCAGAATGTCGACGCCTTGCACGCGGCGATGCTCCAAGCGATCGAATCGGTACCCGTCCGTCGCCCGCCCCCCGTAACACGGCTATCCTAGCCGTCCGTCGCTCACTCCCCGTAACACGGCTATCTTAGCCGTCCGTCGCCTGCCCCCGCTGTAACACGGCTATCCTAGCCGTCCGTCGCCCGCCCCCGCTGTAACACGGCTAGGATAGCCGTGTTACAGCGGGGCTTGCGGCACAGGAACGAGAGACTTCGCGGTTCTATCGTGAGCAGGTACGGCAGAAGGTTCCCAAGCTTATCGCATTGTGGGAGAACCAATCCCCTGTCAGGCATGAAGAGTGGGAGTACTGATAAGACTGCTACAACCAAGTTGTTCACCTGATGGCAATCGACACCTGCACGTACCAATTGGATTTGGTTCATTGTTTTTCGTTGAGCTATGGACGATTTCGAGTA
>JBIJCS010000003.1:0-48476 GCA_044344575.1 Pirellula sp.
ACTCCCCCCCGAGAATCCAAGGGATGCACAAAGCGATACGCAGAGCAGTACTGATCCCACTCGCGCCAATCCCTGCGATGCCGCGTATTGACCCTCCAGTCCATACGCACCTCGCCCCCCTCAGGCCACGCAGGTACCACACCCATATCCAAACAACCCGACAAAAACCAACCTTGCTCATTCCAAGCCGCTTGCAACTTGCTCGCAGTCGAGTTCCGTGAATTCAATACATCGATCGACGCAATCCGATACCGATCTGTCATCCCCCACGTATCCGGAGAATGCATGTCGACAACTTCCCCCAATCGAAAAATCGGAACCGATATCTCAAAAAACGATGCAGAATTGATCCGTTTGTAGTTCAACATGCCAAACAATATCCCACCGACTCGGCAAAATGAGACACCAACCTAGCGTGCAAATGATCGCTCAGACCATTTCCATACCACCAATAAAATCGCATCGTAAAGACTGTGAGCCACAACACAAGCTAACAGGTCGCGTGTGTACCAATAGAAAAGCCCCAAAATTAAACCAATCACCGCCGCAATGACTACGTAAGTCTTCGTCAAAGGATGCGCCATACCAAATAATAAAGAAGAAACCAAAATACCCGGCATCGCTCGGTAAATGTCAACAGTCTCGAAAAAAGAATGAAACCAGTTTTGAATCAAGCCACGAAACAACAACTCCTCTCCAACCCCCGCCGTCAATGACAACACAAGCATCTGCGCTACACTCAACGGGCCGAGCATCGCAGTAAGCTGGCTTTGCGCGAGCCTCTCCAATCGCCTAATTCCAGACAAAGGTAACTTGCCGATCAATTGAACCAATAAATACAAAGCGATCGCAAGGACACTACCAAGCACCGCACTTCGGCCAATGCTCGACCACGGAACTTCAAGAATACTCTCGACAAGCGGCAAATCCTCTCTCGGATTCACACCCAACACAGCACCAAACACAAGCGCGATGGCACCCAAGGATAACTCCACACCCCCAGCAACTAAAAATGCTCGCTCGGACTCGACGCTCGACATCGATCCCCCCAACATCCCAAACGACAGCTCACTGATCACTGATCACTGATCACTGATCACAAGGACCTACGCTACCCAAAAACCCCAGCCCCTAAGACTTCCAGCAAACAAAACAAAAAACCGGGAGGTATGTAAGCCGGGTTCTGTCACGCAGCGTAGAAACACCGCGCCGGCAATCATTCATCTAGGCCCAAAATTGCTCCTGGGCTCAAGCGATCTACCCGAGTGTTCACATCACGAGCCGGATGCGACTTCTCTCGAAATCTCACTCTGTTGGATCTTGCTCCAGATGGGGTTTACCGAAGTGAACGGTCACCCGCCACTTGGTGGGATCTTACCCCCACCGTTTCACCCTTACCCACGTTGCTAGTAGCCCCGCAGGCGGTTTGCTTTCTGTTGCACTTTCCCTAACCTTTCGGCCGGTCGACGTTATCGACCATCTCGCTCGTTGGAGCCCGGACTTTCCTCCCCACACAGAAAATTCGAAAAGTCTCCCCTTCGAATCAACCTGCGCAAAGCGATTGCCCTACCTCCCGGTCCTGCGCAATTGTATCTCACACACCCCGAAAAGAAACAAGCGAGACAACGGGCAAACAAATAAGCAATGCCCTAGGAAGCGTCTGATGCACCCTTGTGGTACTCAGCCCCAGGACGTCGCCCACGTCGCTTCTGCGCTGAACTAGGTAACATGCTCAAATCCACTCGCTGCAACAATCGAGTTATGCACAACTTGTTCATGCTAACCTTCAAATCATTGGACTCCTTGCACAAACTGTCATGCAAACTCTTCGGAATCCGAACCGTAATCATCCGCTGCGGCTCGCTCGGATCACAATCCGGAAGATCCCGAGAACGCAACACCGTAAGCATCTCCAACAATTTTCCATGCGTCTCACTCGCTTCGTACTTGCGATACTCCGAAGCCTCCGGAAACACCTGATGAGCCACCCCGTCTACCCCCAGCGTCTCCCGGAAAAATGCCGTCCAAGTTGGCGCCACACCAAACAACTCCGCAGCCACCTGCTGAACCCAATGACATCGATCCTCAAAAACTTTCGATGCACAATGCTTGCCTCGCAACTCTTCAGCAACCCCCTGAAATACCCTCATCTCCGCCGCCATCCGCTCCCCCGCACCCTTCACCACTGCGTCCGACGCCGCACCCCTCTCCGCACACTCCCCCTGCATCGCTTGAACCCCTGATACCACTGCTCCGTCCATATTGATCGTCATCGCTATTCACCTTCCTGTGCTCAAACCCCAGCCTGCCCCTGAAACGAAGCAACAACTGAGAAATCCCAAACGGTTGTCTTACAAATGAAGCTGTTTCCCCTCCGACAACCTTGCAGAGGCAACCCGTCAACCTTGACGAGCCCCAAGTGCCGCTCAGTGCGACCACCTCATGACTCCCTCCGGCGGACTTCGCGTCTATACTGCACCCCCAGTCAACACCCTCGCCACAAACCTAATGCTTGCAATGACTTATGGCTAGCAAACCCAAATGCACAAAAACCTAGCAACCACCCCAGAGAGGGGGCTAAAGCCGATTGCCTAAAAAACCAACACGGCCTGCCTCTTCAAAAACCAAGTGTCCATCCGGTGGGGTTACGCGGATTTTTCGGAAGATTCCAGCTTTGCCTCCCCTGAGCCCACCCACTCCAGCGGCAGGGTATCGCACGGCTTGCACAGCGCAACCCACCCAAAAATCCAACTTCCACTCGGGCAAAACCTTGAAACACACCTACAATCCACACCTTGGATCACCGCAGCACGAAACACCGAAGCACGAGCCCCGATGCAACCAAACACCCCCAGAACACTCCCTGAACTACAGTCCGAAATCGACCAATGGATCCGCTCCGTGGGAGTCCGATACTTCTCCGAAATGACAAACCTTGCGGTGCTCATGGAAGAAGTCGGGGAACTGGCAAGAATTTTTGCCAGAACTTACGGAGAACAGAGCTTTAAAAAATCCGACCACGCCTACAATCTCGCCGACGAGTTGGCCGACGTCCTGTTTGTCCTGATCTGCCTGGCAAACCAGACAGGCGTCAACCTCGACCAAGCCATCCAAGCTAACCTGCAAAAGAAAACGACTCGCGACGCGACGCGTCACGCAGAAAACCCAAAACTGCAGTGATCGATTTCCAACACTCACAGAAAACAAGACAAAAATGGCCCTGACCATCATGCGACGGATCAAGTTCTGCGCTGGACACCGACTCTACCAACATGGAGGCAAATGCGAGAACTTCCACGGCCACAACTACGTCTGCGACTTTTTCGTCACTAGCGACACTCAAGACACCGTAGGTCGCGTCATGGACTTCGCCGACCTCAAAGCCCGATGCAAAGGCTGGATCGACGAACACTGGGACCACAGCTTCCTCGTGTGCCACGCGGACTCAAACGCTATCAACGCACTCAAGATGGTCACCCCCTGCCGCCTCTTCATCTTGCCATACAACCCCACCGCCGAAAACATGGCGCGTTACCTTCTCGAAGAGGTTTGCCCAGGCCTGCTTGCCGGCTCAGGCGCAGTCGCCACTCGGGTTCGAATCTGGGAGACCGATGAATCGTACGCAGAAGCGTCCCTAACCCCCGCTTAGCATGCACGCTACGCCTACTTCGTCGCAACCAAACGATCCAACGACAACAAACCGCGCAAACGATCCAGAAACTCACTCCTGTCACTCGACCCCAACGGCAACTCCACCGAAACCTGACTTCGCAAATCCTTGACCTGAACCACCCCTTGCGAAAACTCCCTAGAACCCGCGATCAACGCAAGCCGACAACCACGCCCGTCTGCGTACTTTAATTGCGCACCGAGCTTCTTCGGCTCCGGGTACACCTCTGCAGAAAATCCAACCGAGCGAACCAAAGCCGCTATCGCAAAGTAATCGTTGATGTGATCGGGATCAAACAACGGAATAAAAACATCCGCACCCTGCACCCCACCTGGCAACATCTCAAGCTTCTCCAATGCCGCGAGCAATCGATCTAATCCAAGCGACGCGCCAATCCCCGGAAGCGACTGCTTGGTGAATAAACCGGCCAAGTTATCGTAGCGACCACCACTACATACACTTCCAATCTGCGGTAGATCCAAAAGAGTTGTCTCAAAGATAATGCCCGTGTAATAGTCCAACCCACGTGCGATCGAAACGTCAATCTCGAATCGCTCAGAAGGAACACCTGCGGCTATCAACGCCCCGCATACAACCTGCAACCGCTCAATTCCCTCCATCGCTAAAGCACTCTCACCGAGTAAGGCCTTAAGCCGCTCGAGAACCTGTTCGTGCCCACCACGAACCGTCGCAAAGTCAAACAACTTCGCTACCGACAATTCACTCACCCCAGACGCCGCCAACTCCTTACCCACCCCTTCGACACCGATTTTATCCAGCTTGTCCAATGCCCGAAGAACCACCGTGCTCCGATCCTTCAAACCCAAAGTATCCAGCAAGCCACTCAAAATCTGCCGATTATTGATTCGAATGCGAAATCTCTCGATCCCGATCGCGCACATCAACTCATGAATGACCAACGCAGTCTCAATATCAGATACAACCCCGGTGGTGCCAATCGTATCGAAATCACACTGGACGAATTCGCGAAACCTCCCCTCCTGCGGACTCTCACCCCGCCACACTGGAGCGATGTGATACCGCTTGAAAGGAACCCCCAACTCACCGACATGCTGCGCTGCGTACCTTGCCAAGGGCACAGTCAAGTCGAAACGCATCCCCACCGCCCGGCCACCATTGTCTTTAAAATGGTACATCTGGCGATCCGTCTCCTCGGACCCCTTACCAGTCAACACCTCCAAATACTCCAGCGCTGGCGTGTCGATCGGCACAAATCCAAATCGCCTATAAACACTCCTCGCAATCTCCATCAACCGCTCGCGCTGCTGCATAACCGCCGGTAAAAAATCCCTAAATCCCTTCAGAGTCCTCGGCTCAATCATTCTCAACTCCCACCGGTGCCCGTCCGGCCCAAACAAACCTAGAAAATAAAATCATGCAAACCAATCAACAAACTGTCACCGCAGCCCCCTCCCGCCCATAGCTCACTTACTCACTTACCAAATCCGATAACGGACGACGCTCCGACGAAGACTCGCTGGCATAGTGAAACTCAATGATGTCCGATTGATCCATCTGCCAAGTGAAAAATGCAGCTTGATCCCCGATCACTGTCGGGAAATCAACCAGACCATCGTGGGCTGACCGAAGAACCACCCCCAACCGCTCCAGTTCCTCGATGTAAGCCTCCAAATTGGCCGTTTGAGCCTTCAACTCCTCCTGCACTTCGGCAATTTCCTGATCGTATACCTGAAACTTCGACTTGCCCTGATGCCCTCGCAACATCTTCCGCAAGATCGAGCGTCGCTCGGTTAACTCCCGGTGCGATAACGAAATATCCGCCACGATGAGCCTGAGCAACGGCAACATCGATCGGGCTTGTTCCAGCGAAAAACAGGTATGCGTCGAAGAATTCAACCGGAAACTCCTTCTCGAGCGAGCAGTGATATAAAGAGACAATACACCCACCCCCACCTTTCGAAAAGTTCAAATCACTCCCTCCACACCAACTCTCTATGCCCCAAACCAACTCTCTATACCCCCTCCCCAAGCCACAATCCAACAAACCCAACAAAAGACCCCCAACTCGAATACACAAATTTAAAAATTCACAAAAACACCCGATTTCGGCTTTTGCTAGCAAACTCCTTGAAAAAAGTGATTGAAACCTGCTTGATTACAGAAAAATCACCTCATTACGGGTCTTTTTTCGCCGAAACAACGTAGACGGTTTGACACGACCCCAAGCAGTAGCTACCATACAGGTGTCTGTGCTATCGACCAGGTCATTCCCGGTTGGGTTGCATGAATAGGGAATGACTGAGTTCAAAAGTTTTAGGGATCTAATTCCGGGGGAATTGATTATGGTACGAATTTTTGGTTTGCTGATCGCTCTGGTTGCTTCAGTGCAAACCGCGAACGCTGCTTTGCTAGCTTCGTGGAACTTCAACACGGATACGAGCGGGACAGTTGCCGCTGGCATCGAAGGTTCCGCCACGAACATGGTAAACTTCGGTCCGACTGCCGCGGTGAACAGTGTGACTTACGGTAACAACGGCTTCCGTTTTGCTACCGGTAACCACTGGCGAACATCGCAGTTCAACGTTCAAGGTGCGAACAATGTGCTTGCTGCACGCGGTTCTAGCCTCTCCTTCACCAACCTCGACGAGTGCGGTCCGATCAAGCTTTCTTCGTTGTCTTTCAACGCGAAGAACCAAGCTGGTACCGCTCAGCGCGGGGTTCGTGTCAGTGTATCCATCAACGGCGGAGCGGAACAAGCCATAGGTGATTACGTTCGTACGTCGACGGCGTTCTCGACCTCCACCGGGTCTCTCGATGGATTGGTTCTCCGCAAGGACGATACGCTTCAAGTGTTCTTCCGATTCTTCAAAGACGAAGCGAATGCCACACAACGCCAGCTTGATATCGACGACATCGAAATCAATGGGGAAGTCGTTCCTGAGCCAGCGTCCTTAGCAGTCTTTGGACTTGTTGGTGCAGGTGTTGCCTTCGCACGACGTCGTAAGAAATAGTTCAGGCTAGAGCCTTGACTCTACGGGAAAGGGGGGATTTTATCCCCCCTTTTTTTATTTCCCAGCCTGACACCCCTGCTATTCCTCTTCAAGAAAAACCATGCCCCAACAGCATGCAGCTCCACAGCCCAAAACGATCGCTATCGTGGGACTTGGCTACGTCGGACTCCCTCTAAGCCTGCAATTTGCCAAGTCAGGCACGCACGTTATCGGACTGGATGTGGACCCCTCCAAAGTGACTCAACTCAACCAAGGAGCCAGCTACATCCACCATATCCCATCCGAAAGGGTGACCCAAGCCCTACAAGCCGGTAAATTCAAGGCAAGTACGGATTTCTCTGAAATCAAAAATTGCGATGCCGTCATCATCTGCGTTCCAACCCCACTAAGCAAAAATAGAGATCCAGACCTCTCGTTCGTCCTGTCCACCGGACAAGCAATCGCACCACACCTTCAACACGGCACTCTCGTAGTTCTGGAATCGACCACCTACCCCGGAACCACTGACGAAGACCTAAGAAGGATCCTAGAGAACAACTCGGGACTCCAAGCCGGAATCGATTTTCATCTCGCATACTCCCCCGAACGCGAAGACCCCGGAAACCCCAGCAGCCAGGTTGAAAAAATCCCCAAAATTGTTGGTGGCCTTACCCCAAACTGCCTCAAACGAGCCACGGATCTCTACTCGAAAGCACTCAGCCATGTTGTCCCGGTTTCAAGCTGCCGGGTAGCGGAAGCCACCAAACTCCTCGAGAACATTTTTCGAGGCGTGAACATCGCTTTAGTCAACGAACTTAAGGTTGTTTATGAAGCGATGGGAATCGACGTATGGGAGGTAATAGAAGCGGCGAAAACCAAGCCGTTTGGATACATGCCGTTTTATCCCGGCCCGGGACTCGGAGGACATTGCATTCCAATCGATCCGTTTTATCTCACCTGGAAAGCCCGGGAATTCGGAATGTCCACGCGGTTTATCGAACTAGCCGGAGAAATCAATACTTCAATGCCCGAATACGTCATCCACAAACTTGAGTCTGCCTTGAGCGACGAAGGAAAACCCCTTCGCGGCAGCCGAATTCTCATGATCGGCTTGGCATACAAAGCCAATGTAGACGACGATCGCGAATCTCCAGGGTACGTGTTCCTAGAACGCCTCAAATCGCGAGGTTGCAATGTTTCCTACTATGACCCTTACATCCCTACCATCCGCCCTAGTCGAGAACACAGCCATTGGGCTGGCTTTCAAAGTGCAGTTTGGAACGAAGAAACAATTTCCCACTCAGATGCAGTACTGATCGTCACAGCACATCGCAATGTCAACTACCAAGAACTGGGCATGTGGTCGAAACTTATTATCGACACACGAAACGCAATGCATGGAATTACCATCCGCGGAAAGTTAGTTAAAGCATAGGAATCCCAGCCTTCCCAACGGCGATTACCCCTGTGGACAATTAACCGTTTTCGACTTTCCAGAACATTTCCAACCTGTACACTCTTAAAAAGCATTCGGCGGATCGCCTCAGGTCGTTAAGGGGCCAACCCATGTGTTGGACCACGTTTTTATGGTAGAAAGTCTTCAGAAAAAAGCGATCACTGGCTTGGCCTGGAGTACGCTGGAGAGGGTCTGCCAACAACTACTCCAATTTGTTCTTGCCGTTTTCCTCGCAAGACTTCTTCAACCAAGTGAATTTGGTTTAATCGCGATGGTCGGTTTTTTCATCGCAGTCTCACAGAGCTTTGTAGACAGCGGATTTGGATCCGCTCTGGTGCAGAAACAGAATGTTACTCGACTCGATGAATGCTCTGTTTTTTTCTTCAATATTGCCATGGGTTGCTCGGCCACTGCACTCCTGTTCGCCATCGCACCTTGGATAGCCAACTTCTATTCACAACCCCTTCTTCTGCCCGTCATCCGCAGCCTTGCGTTCCTGCTGGTTATCAATTCCTTCGGAGTAATCCAACACCGAATTCTTATCAAACAGATGAACTTTAAGACCCTCTTTCGCGTGAATGCGATTTCATTCCCACTCGCAGGCCTCCTCGGCGTGAGCCTTGCTTACTATGGGTTTGGTATCTGGAGTCTCGTTGCGCAACAACTATGCTACAGTTCATTGCACGCAATACTCCTTTGGTCTTTCGTCGGATGGCGACCAAGTTGGATTTTCAGTTGGCAATCGTTGAAGTCCTTGTTTGATTTTGGCTCCAAAATTCTCGCTACTGGAATGCTCGAAACCATCTTTCAAAATATGTACGAGCTTGTTATTGGCAAAGCCTACACACCAGACTTACTTGGCTACTACTCCAGGGCAAGGGCAACCCAACAACTCCTTGCGGCCAACCTGTATTTCTCAATTGGTCGTGTCACCTTTCCAGTTTTCTCAAGCATCCAAAACGACTTAGTTCAATTACGTGCTGGTGTTCGCAAAGGACTTTGCTACCTATGCATGATCAACTTTCCGCTTATGGTCGGATTGGCAGTCGTATCTGAACCTCTAGTGCAAGTCGTTTATACCTCAAAATGGTTGCCCTCAGTTCCGTACCTTCAATTACTTTGTGTCGTCGGATTACTACACCCGCTAAGTGCAATCAACGCAAGCGCGATAACGGCACTTGGACGGTCGGACCTGACTCTTCGCCTGGAACTCATTAAGAAAGGTCTTGCTGTTCTCCTTCTGGCTTGCACTTGGCAACTCGGACTTGTCCCAATGATCGTTGGACAGGTGGTCGTCGCTATCTTCGGGTACTTTATCAACTGCTTGTACACATCTAAACTGATCGGTTACTCGATGAAGCAACAGATTTGGGATCTGCTTCCGGCACTTTCCCTCTCGTTGACAATGGGAGCGCTAGTAACAGCGGTAGGCTGGTACGATTACCCGAATCCTCACGTTCAATTGATTACACAAATTTTCACGGGAGTCTTCTCATTCGCCCTGCTTTGCCGACTCTCAGGAATGGAATCCTATCAATCCATCGAGCATTGGATCCAAAAGAGACTCTTCGGATTTCGTGCTGCACCAACACTTAAAAGTTAAAGAAGATAGTCATCCAAAGCGGAGACAATAAATGCTTGCCCAAATAGTGCTCTTTTTCTACTTCGCGTTTTGCCTAGTCTGCCTCTGTCTCTTGGATTACCGACAACGTTCCTCACGCTACATTGCCTTAGTCGTCATCGGCATCGGACTGGGAATTCTGGCCCTCGTCGCGCAAAGAATGCGAGGAGAAAATCTCATTCAATCCCTACTGTTCGGATGGTACGCGGAAGGACGAGTCGGCTTCTTCACACGTATCGCCGCATTGGGCATCGGTGCCTTCAGTGCAACAAGCCTGTTTGCCACCTCTTCTAACCATCGGTCCATGCGTTGGTTGCAGCTCGCTTTCCTTGCAATCGGTGTCGGCTCAATCAGCCTTTTACTTTTTAGAGAAACCTTGAGCGGACTGATTTCCGACCCCGACGCCTCCGTCACCTCCGGGCTTCTTCAAGTCTCATCAGCTAAAGGGGTCCGAGTCCAACGTATCGAACTTCCCTTTCACCCCACATCCGTGGTAACCGGAGCGAATGCCGACGAAGTCTTCGTAGCTGGATACACTGGTGCCTATCTACAAGGTGGCGCTGTATACCGCTATGACTTCAGTAAAAAGGAAGTTCCTAGTAAACGAGTTGCGGAGGGCTTCACCCGCCCACACGGCCTCGGGTGGCACCAAGGGGACTTGTTCGTCTCCCGAGCCGGACAATTCAGCCGCGCCGAAGCCGGACGCATGATTCAAGAACGTACGGGAGCTGTCACACGAATCAAAGATCTAGACCAAGATGGCGTCTACGATCATTACGAAGATATCGTCAAGTCCCTTCCAGGTGCACAATTGCCCGATGGGCTTCACCAAAATAATGGCATCGAGATAGCAGGGGAAAAACTCTACATCACTGTAGGTGTGTCAACAGATCATACTCCTGCTGTTCTCGACACCGAAGGAACAATCCTTCGATGCAATCTCGATGGAACAGAGGTCGAAACCTTTGCCCAAGGCCTACGCAATCCCTACGGAATTACCTTGGGCCCTCTGGGTAAAATTTATGTCACCGATAACGATCCTAATTTCGCGGAACTCGGGGATAAGTTATGCATGGCGGAGCAAGGCTCTAACCTCAGATACCCCTATGACTCCATTGATGGCGTTACCGTGGAAGGAGGAACCGCTCCATTGAAACGATTCTCCAGCGCCCAAGGAATCAGCTACGTCCCGAAAGAAGAAAATAACCAGTGGGCTGACCGAATCCTTATGGCCTCGTACGGTGACAACGCCCTGAGCGCAATCCGAATCATCCAAAAGGATAGTAGTGCTGAAAAATACGAAGTTCAGTCCGAATTCATTGCAAAGATCAACCAAATCGTCGACACCCACTACGCAGCGAAGAATGTTGCCTACGCTTGTAGCTACGCAGAAAAGGCACTCTACCGCATCGAATTCGACCCCGTACCCTAAGAGAATTCGATCCACTTCGACCTAATTTCTTGCCCAACACCGTAAGGACTACCCAAGAGATGCTAATCAAGTTATCTGCAATCGCTTGCTTCCTCCTAGGAATGTTCCTGATCGGAGAATGGAGCTACTCCTCGAAACTACCCAAAATCCGTCTTTCTGAAGGCAAGGAAGCCTTCGAAAAATATTGCTTGAAATGCCATAGTCTCGAAGCAGGAGAAAGTGGATTCGGCCCAAGCTTGCACGCAATCGCAAGCGTGGCAGCAACCCGAAAACCTGGTCTCTCTGCTCAAGAATACTTGTGGGAGTCAGTCGTCGACCCCGCTGCATTTAAAGCAACCGAAGGACTGATGCCCGTAGGGCTGGCCTCCAACATTGGAAGAGATAATCTCTTTCAAATCGTTGCGTATTTAATGTCTGAAAGCAACAACAATGACTTCGCTCCACTCTGGAGTGCTGCCAAAGACTGGCAAGCTCCAGCACAGGCAGACCAAAGTTCCACAACATGGTCCCTAGAAAAACTAAATCGCGGCAAAGCCATTTTCCAAGGGAAAGGTAAATGCGCCGAGTGCCATATCCTCAACCCGGTCAACGCTGCCGACCACCTTCTCGCTCCCAATCTCTCAGGCGTCGGCATCAATGATGAAACATACCTCGCTGAATCTATGAAATGCCCCTCCTGCTACCTCTCTCGCGGATTCCGCTTCGGCAAAGCAATGCTCGATGATGAACTCGTCTCCGGCAGATTGATCGAACAAGAAAACGCAGTGGTCTTGGTGAATCGCTCCCAAACCGGGTACTCCATCACACAATTTTCGAAAAGCGACGGCATCGAATGGAGCGAAACCAAGACATCTTTGATGCCGGCTTACTCCGAAGACGCATTAAGCCCAGAAGAAACCGAAGATCTGATTTTATTTTTGAAATCCCTCCGGTAAACTAGTAAGGATCGTTACTCGATCTGAACTGCGATGACCGAACCGTGTTGCTGATTGTACCGCTGTAATATACAGGAAATCACCTAATGGCCGCGATTGTTGTCTGGGCTCTCCTAGGCCTGGCACTACTCCTTAGTGCTTTTCGCCCCTGGATGGGGGTCGTAGCTTACTACGGTTTCCTGTACTTGCAACCTAAATGGAACTGGGCTTATTCCATCCCCCGAGAGGCGGCGTTCGAACGCTACATCATCATTGCAGTACTCGTCGGTACCCTACTGCGTTGCAGGAAAATTCCAAACATCCACCCAGTCGTTAAACTCGCAATGCTGGGCCTGACCGTCTGGATTAGCGTCGCTTTAATGGGTACCTACTTTGCCGTTGACCCCCCATTGGCGAATTTTCTCTTCGGTTCCCTTTGGAAAATCGCTCTCGTCGCCGGTTTTAGCTGCGTTGCTTTCATCGAACCCGTGCGAATGCTCACTCTCTTGCGTGTCTCAACGGTCGCCTCACTCTACAGCGTCTACCGACTCACCAAAGAATACCTGGAACTCGGTTACTGCCGTTACGTCTATGATGGCTGGGGTTGGAACGTCGGTAGCAACCAAGCTGCAATGATCTTCACCGCTCTCGCTATGCTCTCCCTTTGTCTTATGCTCTACGATCGAAAAATCCACTGGCGAGCTTTAGCCTTCCTCGCCTTCACCCTGCAAATGCACGCGATCATGCTTCTGCAGTCCAGATCGTGTATGATCGGAGCAGTCGCCGCGATCGGTGTGATCTTCTTTTTTGCCCCAAAAACACAACTGAACTTTTCTATCCTTGTTTTAGGGCTAATCGCCGGATCCGTTTTGGCCGGACCAAGCGTTATCGAAGAATTCAGCTCCGTTTTCACCGGTTCAGATGAACTGGACGTCTCGGCACGAAGCCGATTCGATACTTGGAAAGGTGGTATTTCCGCATTCCAAACAAGCCCCATATTCGGACATGGTCCAAACATGAGCGGTTACGAGGTTATCAAATACATTCCAGAAATTTATTTGGACGGCGGCGAACGTCGAATGAAAAATCCCCATAACACTCCGATCGAAGTCCTGGCGGACTACGGGATCGTAGGGTTTTCCGGCTACTATTGCTTCTTTCTACTCAATATGTTCTTGGCGTACCGGTACCTTCGCCGAAAAGACACTACCAATGATGAACGCCTAGCACTCCTCGCCGGCCTCTCAGGCATGATCGCCGTTTCACTCGCTTCTGTTTTCTCAAGCTCCCTACTGGTGGAAATCTACTACATGTGCGGAGGTCTCGTCGCAGGTGCAATCAATTATCGCTACGGATTGAACCGCACCCAGGATCTTCAAGCCATCGAAGGAGAACTACTTGATGACGAAGAAGAGGTAAACGCAAAGTACTGGGAAGACGATCTGGTTCCCGTCCCAAGCTAAAGCCTTAAGAGCGATCATTAAAGACACTCTGCATTCAAGAGATGGCTCCGCCCCCCTCTCCAATATTCTCAAGATAAATACCACTGCAAATCAAGAATTGGAGACCTTCAAGCAGCATGAATCAAAATGAAGACCTGCGCCCCATGTTCGTACTAGGATGCCCCAGGTCAGGAACCACTCTGATCGGAGGCTTCTTGCTCCCTAGCCCCTGGGGAAATGCCGTCGAAACCCACTTCATCACCAAATACGCACCTGAAGCCCTCAAAAGTGATCTGGCAAACCCGATCGTCTTCAAGAACATCGCAAGTAAAATCATTCGCGAACGCCCAATCATGCAATGGGCAATTCCGTGGGACCTCGACGATCTTTATCAAAGGACCGAACCGAAGTCCTATTCAGAACTGGTCAATCAAATCTGCTTGGCCCGCTCCCGGAAACTCGGCTTTCCTCGCTGGGCTGATAAAACTCCAACCTTTAGCTTCCATGTCCCATTGCTCGCGAATCTATTCCCCAACGCAAAGTATATCTTCATTTATCGCGATGGCCGTGATGTAGCTAACTCGCTCCTTGAGCGAAAGTGGGGACCAAATAATATTTGGGCAGCTGCAGAATACTGGAGCACTTGCTGCAACGCACTGATCGAATCGGAAAATTTAATCCCCGAAAACCGACTCCTAAGTATCCGATACGAAAAACTTCTCGAAAACCCTGAACCCATTCTCCGCGAGTTGCTCACATTCTTGGAATACCAAGCCTCCGAAGAACAAATTGAACAAATGGCAAGTCGCGTTCGAGGGAACAACTCGAATAAATGGAAGACCACCCTATCCAAAAAATCCATCCAAATCTTTGAACGCACCGCCGGCGCAATGCTCCGAAAACTCGGATACGAAACCTCTCACGAACTTCCACCCCTCAATGCGCTAGAACGCACAGCCTACTCAGCCCACAATTCGATCACTTGGGCTAAACACATGTTCGACCAAAATGTCCTCGATGCAATTCGAATCAAATATTTTGGCAAGCAACCCTTCGACGAATAACCCAACCCCTTTCCCGAAGGATCCCAACCATGAAACCCGTAATCTGCCATGTACTACACACCCTAAATACCGGCGGCGCAGAAGTCCTCGCCTGCGCTTTTGGACGACAACAGCGCGATGCCTTCGAAGTCATCTACGTTTGCCTAGACGAAGCCGGAAACATGGCCTCTGTGATGCAACAAGAGGGCTTCAAAGTCACCGTTTTAAATCGCAAACCGGGATTCGACTACGGCTTGACCAAACGACTCCACAAACTGTTTATTGACGAAAAAGTTTCTATCGTCCACGCACACCAGTACGCCCCGTTCTTCTACTCGTCCGCCTCCCGAGGGATCCTAGCGAAGAAACCAGCAATCCTCTTCACCGAACATGGACGCGCATTCCCAGATATGCGACGCCCAAAACGCTGCCTCGCAAATCGATTCCTGCTGAAACGCTACGACCGCGTTGTCGCCGTTGGAAAACAAATCAAACAAGCTCTCATCGACTTCGAAGAAATCCCCGATACGCGTATCGAGGTGATCTACAACGGGGTACCTTCTGAACGCTACTCCACACCTATCACCCCCGAACAACGAGTCGCTATGCGACTCTCGCTCGATACGAAACCCGATGATCCTGTTGTTATCCAAGTCGCACGCCTTCATCCATTCAAAGACCATATCACCGCAATCCAAACCTTCGCGAAAACTGTCGCTCAACTTCCAAACGCTAAGCTTTGGATCGTGGGCGAAGGAGAAGAACACGATAAAATCGTCCAAGAAATCCAAAGACTCGCTATCATTGATAAGGTCCGACTCCTCGGGAATAGGTCGGATGTGGAAGTACTGATACACGCCGCGGACGCTTTTCTACTTACAAGCATCTCCGAAGGTATCCCTTTGACGGTTATCGAAGCAATGTTTGCAGGCATACCATGCGTCTGCTCCAATGTCGGTGGACTTCCCGAAATCATCGATCACCGACGCAATGGACTCCTAGCACCCGCAAGAAACCCCGAAGCTCTCAGTGAACAGTTGACCGAAGTCTTGGTAAACCATAGTCGGGCCAAGTCGCTCGGACTCGCCGGAAAGATAGACGCCCAACTCCGATTCTCCGACCGAGCGATGCAAGCCGCATATCGCGAGGTCTATCAACAAATGCTCTCGAAGAAACGATAAATCATGTGTGGAATCAGCGGAGCATTTTGGTGGAACGCCGATGGATTTATCCACGAATCCGTCTTCGATGCAATGACCGACGCGATGTCCCATCGCGGGCCTGACGGAAGAGGAATCCATCGACATATCCACAACGCAAATCACGGTGTGACCCTCGGCCACCGACGCCTCTCCATCATCGATGTTGAAGGAGGTGGACAACCCCAACACAACGAAACAAAGGACGTTTGGATCGTATTCAACGGCGAAATCTACAACTACGTCGAACTCTACGAAGATTTGATTCGAAAAGGACATCAATTCGAAACTCGATCGGATACCGAAGTCATCGTGCACCTCTACGAAGAGTACGGCGAGCATTGCCTAAAACATTTGCGAGGCATGTTCGCCTTCGCCATCTGGGATGATCGCAAAAAACGACTGTTCTTCGCCCGCGATCGCTTAGGCCAAAAACCATTCATCTATCACCACTCTCCGCACGGTTTCTATTTCGGCAGCGAAATCAAAGTCCTTCTGCATCTTCCCTTCTTCACCAAACGCCTACGCCAAGAAGCCATCACCGAATACCTGCTCTATGGATACATCCCCCATCCCCACACGGCCTTCGAAGGCCTACAGAAACTTCCTCCCGGCTACTCCGGTCTCATCGAAAATCATCAGTTAAAACTCTCCCAGTACTGGTCCCCAAACCTCTCACCTGATCCCTCCCTGCGACTCGAAGAGTGCCAAGAGATGATCCGCTCTCGCCTCCAAGATTCCGTGAGGACTCAACTCAGAAGCGACGTTCCCCTCGGGTGCTTTCTCTCCGGCGGTATCGATAGCACGGTCATCACCGGAGCAATCCAAGAACAACTCAATGCACCACTGAATACCTTCACTATCGGTTTCGGTGTCCAAGAATACGACGAATCGAAATACGCCCAAACAGCAGCCAACCACCTGCACACAAACCACAGATGCCTACAAGTCGAACCAGACTCGATGGATATTCTCGATCAACTCGTCTGGCTCTTCGATGAACCATTCGCCGACAGCAGCGCCATTCCCACCTACTTCCTCTCCAGGGAAACCCGAAAATACGTCAAAGTAGCACTCACCGGCGACGGAGGAGACGAAGCCTTCGCGGGATACCCACGGCATCGAACGGTCAACTCCCTCTCACGCTTCGATGCACTCCCGAACTGGATTCGAAAGCCACTCACCGGAAACTGGATCAATGCACTACCTCGCAATAACCAATCTTCCAAACTCGGAAAACTCAAGAACCGCCTAACCGTCCTGCGCGACCCATTCTGCACTCGCTACGTGGACTGGATAAGCCCATTCACCCGAGAACACGTGCGCCGATTAATCGCACTCGGACCGCTGCAAGCCTCAGAACAAAACTCTGCCGCTTTCCTCTCAAACCTTATTCGCTCCCTACCCAACATGGAAGATGGCCTCAAAGCAATGCGAACAGATATGCTCAGCTACCTTCCCGGTGACCTACTCGCAAAAGTCGACATCGTCAGCATGGCGCACGGATTGGAATGCCGAAGCCCCTTCCTCGACCATCTACTGATCGAAGATGCTCTGAAAATCCCATTCCAATATCTGGTCGACAGCCCCGTCGTAAAACCCATGCTCTGCGATACGTTCAAACAATGGATCCCCCAAGAACTTCGAACACGCCCCAAGATGGGTTTCAGAATCCCCCTGAGCTACTGGATGCGAGGACACGAAAACAAAGGAATCCAAGAACTCGCAGATCCCAACTCATTCTGCAGCCAATTCCTTAACCCCGCCGCTATCTCCGAAATGATCGCAAAAAACCAATCCGGAAACTGGGACTTCGGCGACCGCCTCTGGGCTCTCCTGTTCCTCGAACGCTGGGGACGTACCAACTTCTAATACCCAACCCATCCCCGCCCCACTTTCTCCTCAGGCAATTACGGATCGAACTGTGAAGGTTGAAAACTGCCATACCCCTCAACAAGCCCAAGACCGATTAGGACCATCCTGGGACTGGTCCAATGTCCACCCAGGGTTCGGGTGGTGGGAAGCCCTCCCGCGCGGCCTGAAACACAAACCCTTTTTCCTCGTCGCACAGTCAAACTGCGGAGCCAAAGGCTGCCTTCCCCTAATGCTCGTCCAAAGCCTCCTCTTCGGAAAGTTCTTGGTTTCCCTCCCCTACCTCAACTCCGGTGGCCTACTACTGCAGTCGCCACTTCGCCCCAATCTAGAACCAGAATTGCCTCCCACCCTGCGCGAACTAGGAAACACGCTCGTCAACCAAGCCATCGAACTCGCGGATTCGCTCGACGTCAAACACCTCGAACTGCGACACGAATCACCCTTCCCCCATCCCGCTTTTAACGCCGAACGCAACGACAAAGTCCACATGCGACTCGCCCTACCAAGCGATACCGCAACCCTCATGGCTAACTTCAAAAGCAAACTCCGTAGCCAAATAAAAAAAGCGAACGAAAACAACTTCGAAATCCGATTCGGCACCACCGAACTCCTCCAAGATTTCTACCAAGTGTTCGCAGAAAATATGCGTGATCTAGGAACCCCCGTCTACAGCAAAAACCTCTTTCGCGAAATACTCAAAGCCTTTCCAATGAACAACTTAACGCAACCCACACCGACAACAACTACACCGACAACCCACCAACATCGCGGATACGCCGAACTCTGTGTCGTCTACCTAAACGCGACCCCCGCCGCAACCGCCCTCCTGATTCACCATCAAGGAAAAACAGAAGTCCCCAGCGCCAGCGCTCTGCGAAGATTCAATACAACTGGAGTCAATATGTGGATGTACTCGAAACTCCTCGATCGCGCGATCGATCGCAAATCCCTATGGTTCGATTTCGGTAGAAGCTCCGTCGGTAGCGGAACATACAAGTTCAAGGAACAATGGGGAGCGAAACCACACCCGGCTACCTGGCAATACTACGTCCGAAAAGGGAACCCAGCCGACATGCGCCCCGACTCCGCAAATAAACAAAAACTCATCCAACTCTGGCAAAAATTACCAGTTGCGTTGACTCGGTGGATTGGACCGCCAATCGTTCGAGGAATCCCCTAACCCAATCGCAATGACCCAACGGATTTCCACGTGGTTTCATTGGAATTCACCGAATTCAAATGCCCGACCAGTTGACCTTCTAATTCATTCGCTTATGCTTTCACCATGTCCGAATGGCAATCTTACAAGAGGTATGGGTCATGAGTAGTCGACGGAGACGTTCCGGCGGGCCACCGGCAATTTCTTTGGATCCATCCGTACGAGGATCAGATCCCTTACAACTCACCAGGCGTCGAAGATCCGCAGACCTTGTGGAAGATGGTGGCTCAGTTCAGGAAAAGCTTCTGCTCGCTAGCGGCAAAGTTGACCCGGCAACCCTTCGCTACCCCTGGGTCGCCAACAAGTTCGCTTGGGCTGGCCTACTCGCTTGTTCCGTAGCTTTACTGTGGTCATTCCTCCCCTCCTGGACCAATCTCGTCCAAGCCTGGGAGCGCGAGCCGGATTACTCCCACGGTTGGTTCGTCATCCCAATCGTTGCTTACTTGATGTGGTCTTTCCGCGAATCAATGCCACCGCTTCGAGCAGGATTCCATCCCGGTGGGTTAATGCTTCTCATCGCAGTCCTCGGAATACGCTTGTTTTCCCGCTGGGCCTACCTCGATTTCGCCGACGGCTGGATGATCCCCCTGACTGTGATCGCATTGAGCTGGGTTCTCGGTGGCTGGGCGTTTGCCGTATGGTCATTTCCAATGCTCATTTTCCTCTTTTTCATGATTCCGCTCCCCTTTCGAATCGAAAATGAACTCAGCCGACCTCTCCAGTGGGTCGCCACCCATGGAAGCGCCGGAGTCCTTCAGCTTTTGGGGCAGCCCGCAATCTCACAAGGCACCACCATCCTTCTCGGTGATAATGTTTTGGAAGTAGAACGAGCTTGCTCGGGTCTAAGAATTTTCTTCGGCGTCTTCGCACTCGCATACGTCTATGCGATGCTCGCAAGACGAACTTGGTGGGAAGGCGGATTGATCATTCTGGCCGCCATCCCAATTGCCCTCATCGCAAACATCTCTCGGATTGTCGTCACAGGCCTCTGTTATCAATGGCTCAGTGGGGAAGCGGCCAAGCAATTCTCGCACGATATCGCCGGATACTTTATGATCATTCTAGCAGGAGCGTTGTTCGGTGCATTTGTGATGTACCTGCGATGGTTGATCCAAGATGCCCAGACGATGGATCAAGTAGCCCTGCGAAGAGCGTAAACAAGACTTTACACGCACGTTTCTGTTCGGATGGAGTAGTTTTTAATGGCAGATAATCCTGGTAAACTTGCGAGAGTTTCAGCCGTCTCCGTTGCCGGTGGCCCACCAACGAACTCCGTTGCTCGACGAACCTCGAGCTTCGGGATCCCAACGCTCGATGCGGCCTTCTTCTGGAGCTTGTTCCGCAAAAATTGGGCTTGGATGATCCCAGCTATGCTGCTTTGCATCGCGATCGCCTCAGCTGCTGTACTCGCTTTTTTTAGACCTTCGTACCAAGCGAGATTTCGGCTCGAAGTCGACCCGAGCACGTTCGTTGTGTTTAAAGATGGCTCCGTCCGCCCCTCCTCCGAATTTGTCGACCTGCAAAAAGCAATCCTCCTCGGAAATAGCGTTCTCGAAAAAGCTGTCGCCGACCGCGTGATCGCCTCCGTCCCTGCGGTAGCTCAAGCCAAAGATCCCGTCGCTTTCCTACGAGAAGAAGTCCGAGTCACAAGCTCCGCGGGGTTCCGACTCATGGATGTGCGATTCGAAGACCCTGATCCAACCGCTGCCGCCAATGTCGTGAATACCCTCGTCGATGAATACCTCCGCACACGCCGTGCCATGGACGAAATTCGCACCTCCACCCAAGAACGAAACGTCCTCGCAGCACTCTCCAAAGCAGAGGCGGAAGTCGAAGCCGCGAAGGCTCGCGTGCGAGACTTGAGCGTCCAAGCGGTCAAGAGCGATACTCTTGTCGGCGAATCCGAAAGCGGAAAAATCGATACCTCCTACCTCGACGGGATCCGAATGCAACGCATGGAGCTCACAAGCGAATTAGCGATCCTCGAGTTAAACCTCGCCGAAGTCGAAGCTGCGTACAAGCGTGATCAACAAGCGAAGGAAGAAGGCGGAGAAGAACCAAAACCCGTTGAAATAACCCTAGAGATGCTCGACAGGGATGTTGTCGTCGGTGCCGTTATTCAACAAGTCGAAACCGCAAAAACATCACTGCGCGACTTGGAAACGGCCACAAACGTGGGGGTGAAAAATCCGATTTACATTCAAGCCCAACGGCGCGTCGAGTTTCTCCAAAAAGAACTCGAACGCGTTCGGGAAAGCAGAAAAGCTGAACTGTCCAACCGCGGGGTTCTCGCATCGGCTGATGCTCGCAGAGATCGCATCACCGCACTCCGAGATAAAGTGTCCGAAATGAAAACCAAACGAGATGTCCTCGAAAACCAAGTCAAGGAATACCTCACCTCCTTGAAACAATCCAGCGCCACCAGCGTTGACCTACAGTTCGCAGAAGCAGACCTCGAAGAATGGAACAATATCCGCGCTACAGTCCACAACCGCCGAATCCAATTACAAACAGAACGCGACGCGATGGACTCCGTCCGAGAACTTGAACGAGCCATCGCACCTCGCCTGCCTATCGAAGAACTGCCCTACAAACAACTAGCACTCGGCGGAATACTCGCCGCTACATTCCCATTCCTCATCGCCCTGCTCCTCGAAATCCGAACGCGAAGAGTCGATGACGCAGCCCAACTCGAATCAAGAACTCGACTCTCCGTGCTCGGTGAAATCTCGACAATCCCCGTAGCCACCAACGGCAAACTTTCCAAACGAAAACGATCCCACGCACGGGAACTTCGACTCTTCGAAGAAAGTGTGGACTCACTCTCCACCACGCTTATCTTGAGAGAGGACCTCAAAGGTTCACAAGTCTTCACGGTAACAAGCGCACTTTCAGGCGAAGGTAAAACAAGCGTTTCCTGCCAGTTGGTCGTTAGTATGGCTCGAGCTACAGGGAAAAAAGTCCTGCTAGTCGACGGTGACCTTCGAGCACCCGACGTCCACCACGTTTTCGGACGCCAAATGTCCCCTGGACTTGTAGGCTACCTATCCGGTGACGGTGACTGGCGAGAATACGTAGACCGCGACTGGAACGAATCTATCCACATCCTCTCCGCCGGATACCTGAAAGGAAGCCCCCACCGATTGATGAGCTCCGGCCGATTCGAAAAAATGATCGCTGAAGCACGAGAAGAATACGGTTTCATCGTCGTGGATACTCCTCCCGTACTACCGGCGAGCGAAGCCCTTCTATTCGCAACCGCAGCAGATGCTGTCTTGATTTGTGCGCTGCGAGATAAAAGCCGCATCGAACAAATGGTCCAAGCATTCGCAAGAATGGAATCCGCAGGTGCTCGCGTCGCCGGCTCGGTTCTCTCCGGAGTGCCAGTAAAGGAATATGCAAGCTACTACGGCGACTACTACGAATCCAAGGCTTAACGTTAAGACACTTGCTGCCATACTGTCTGACATTAAGCCAGATTTAATCCACCTACATTGCTCTGAATGCACATCTTTTACGTAGATGTGCATTCGCTCAATACATGCTTCCGATTAGCCACCGATGAAAATCCATAAACGCTCTACTCCTGAGACCCGCCAGCGGCTCATTCTCAATTGGAAGCTAGCCGTAGGTACTCTCGTCCTGCTAATCGTCCTGGGATTGTCCGGCGTGATCATTCGAAACGTTCAAGTACAACGCGTTAAAAACGCGCTCGATGAACGTGCCGTCGCCCTGTCGGAACAGGGAAACTGGAGAGAAGCCTCCGGCGTCCTGGAAAGTCTGCTACAACTCGACCCAACAAATCCGGAATACAAAGTTCGCTACGCAGAAGCGGTCGACAAAGCCGCAAAGACCTTTCCCGAATACTCCCTTGCGGTTTCCCTGTATGCGGCAGCCGTGGGGGGCTGTGAAGCCAACCCCGATTACAAAGATCGAGTTCCAGCTCTCCGAACTCGAATGATGGAACGACTATTCGATCTCGGTCGCTATGAAGATGCGATGGAGCAAATACCGAGATTGTCCTCCCCAACAATGGATCCGCTTCTATTGAAGTGGCTCGCTCGATGCCGCTTCAAACTCGCTGTCGATAAACGCTCACACTCCTTCTCAAGCGCATCCCAGTCCCTCATGTACGAATGGCTGGTAACCGCCTCTGCAATGCACTCGGTTGATCTTCTCCTAAAAGCACTCATCGAAAACCCAGGCGATAAAGAGATCAGCTATGCAATCGCCATCGCGTGCCTGGAAGACGAAGCCTTTTTGAGAAACTCTCAACTCGGAAACGATTCCCCCAAAGCTCTCAAAGATAGAGCTTTAACCGTCGTCGATCGCATGCTTTCGACCCACAGAGAAGACCCGGAAGCTTGGTTGATCCACTTCCGCATCACCTCACAAATTGACCGAATCGCCGCAGAATCGGACATTGTGCAAGCCCTTGCGCTCGCACCAGAAGACCCCGAAATTGTTCTGGAAGCTGGATTGCATTATCTGAACCGAGCAAAAAATGCATATGGTGTCTCAGAACTCGAAAGAAAAGATGAATGGCTAGATAAGGCCGAGACCTATTTCCGCCTCTGCTTAGAACGAAACCTAAGACGCGACGTTCAAACCTACCTAGGCCTAGGTGATACTCTCTCGGAACGATCTCGAAAAGATGAAGCCTTGGCAGTCTGGGAGAATGGTATCCGTATCGCCGCCGCTCCTACTTCCCTACTCTATTTCAAAATCGCTGACTACTGGCTCCGTGAAGGTGACCTTGAAAAAAGTCAGCTCATTCTCCAAGAAATGGACCGTGTACTTCGCGATCAGAGCACCATGGTGAGCAACCGCTTCCAAGGTTACCTCGAACGTCTGGGAAAACAAGCCTGGGCTAGCTACTACGTGACCAAGCGAGATTACCTCTCCGCTACAAATCTGCTCGAACAAGTCGTCGCAAGTAACCTGGAAATGGACTCTCGCAACCGATCGGAATTATTCTCATTCCTAGCCGGTTGTTACATGCGGTCCGGACAATTCGACCGCGCCGCCGCATACTACGAAACTGCAGCAAGCCTAACCCCAAACGAAGACGAAAGATACCGCGGTGCAGCAGAAGCTTGGGCGGCTACCGGTAGATACCGCGAAGCCATCACACAACTACAACGCGTTTCTCTCAAGACAGGAAAGGATCATATACGGCTGTGTGAATACATCCTCGAAACGCAAGCCAGAGGTCGCCAGGACTTTCGAGATTGGTTTGTTTTCGATGAATCCCTAGAAGAAGCCTCCAAACTTCAATCCTCAGATCCCTACCTGGTGGAAAAACCCTGGCTGGTCGACACCGTCGGCCTCGACTCCGAAGTTCTCAGGGCAGATCCCAACAACCTCGATCTAATCAAATCTGCATCTGCGGACAAACTTATCGAACTCAACGCGTTATACCCCACGGATATCCAACTGCAACGCTTCGCCATCGAAAGACTCAGCGACTGGGGCTTCGAACAGCAATCTCGAGACATGCTTACAAAACTCGAAGAGCAAGCCCCCAAAGACATCGGAGTCTTCCTAGCCAAAATCGATCGCATGCTCCGCGATGGCTTCCAAGAACAAGCTGCCCAACTCGTCGACGCACGAATGAAAGAAGATCCCGATAACGAACAACTTCAACAGGCACTCGTAAGAGTCAACTCAAAAAATGCGGAAGTTAGCAAAGTCTTCAACCAAAACTCATTCCTTACGAAGAACCTCGCAGCACTGAAAGAAGCAGGTAGGCTCGTTCTCGTTAGGCCAATCCAAGTAGATGAAGAAAACGACGAGGATAAAAGAAATGCAGCGATCGAAGCATGGTGTAAGTCCATCCAAGAAATCGAAGAACGCTTGCGAGAAATAGAAGGGAAAGAAGGTACCGAATGGCGATACCTCCGAGCAAGACGCCTTTTAGCCAAAAATTTAGTTGACGGATTCGACGATTCCAATGAACTAAGAGATCTTGCAAACTACCTCGATCGTCAACGGCCCCTTTGGTCTGCTACCCATCTCGTAACAGCCATGGTCGAAGACACCTCAAAGAACTACACAAAAGCAGTCAAGGATTATGCTCGTGCTATCTCTCTCGGAGATGACGATATCCGCACCTTCGAACGATTGGCGGAACTCTACATGACCCAAGGTATGATCGCAGAAGCCAGTTCGCTCATCGATCGACTTGGCGAAAGATCAAACCGCTCGCAAAGACTTTCCTCCCTGGCAATCGGTCTGGCCGGACGTGATGAATCAGAAATGCTTGAGACCGCTAGATCAGGAACCCTCGCTCGCCCCAAAGACCCAATGGCTTGGGTCTGGTACGGACAAATTCTTGAACTCTCCTCCAGAGCACTCCCAGATAACCTAAAACCCGACGAAATAACCAAAGCCGAAAACGCGATTTTGAGAGGATTGGAACTTGCAGAAGAAAACTCCGTCGCAGTCTTTAACGCCGCGTTCGGCTTTTATTACCTCACGAAGAACCCGGCAAAAGTCGAAGAAATCATCGATCGAATCAAGGTAAGCAAAGTAGAAGCAACCGAAAAATGGGTCGCTGTCTCTCAGGTTTATCAAGTCCTCGGAAGAATGGCAGAAGCCACCGAAGCACTCCAGGAAGCCAAAAAGACCGCTAAAGACCAAATCGACATTGAACTCAAACTCGCTGGCTTGCTGATCACTCAAGGAAAGCAGGACGAAGCAATTGATGCGTACGAACGCATCTGGAAATCAGCCCCAGAGAACTCCGACGCTCGACGCGCTTTCGTTGCCCTCCTCGCTTCGCGGGGCCAAGACAAAGACTGGGAAATGATCGAATCGATCTACCAATCCAATTCCGCCGCTGATACCCCAGATGATAGACGCCTCCGCGCAGAACTCTTCGCGCAACGCGGTACATCAAGAGACCTCGCTCAAGCCCAGTTCCTACTCGAAGGCCTCGTCGAAGACCCCTTAAATAGAACCCAAGAAGACCGCTTCCGCCTAGCCTCCGTCTACACGCGAAACGCCAAACTCATCGCCGCACAAGTCCCCGATGATCCACAAATCGAAAAACTATCAATCGCCGCCGAACGAAACCTGAAAGCCGCCTGCCAAGGTGCTGATACCCCGCCGGAATATCTCTACGGTTATGCAGACTTCCTCATCGAACGAGAAAAAATAGGCGAAGCTAACGCACAGGCAGACCGCATGGAACTCGTAGCCCCAGACGGATTCTCTACCGTACTTCTGCGAAGTAGACTCCTGAAACTTTCCGGAAAATCTGAACTGGCTATCCAAAAAGTTGTTACTTGGAAAGATAACCAACTCAGTCAACCTACCGTCAAAGGCGATAGCGCCGAAACCGCTAAAATTCTCGTCCAAGCAGGCCAAGCTCTCAACGAACTCGGAGCAAGCCAAGAATCGGAAACGATCTTACGCCAAGCTTTCGAACTAGACCTCCGAGCAGGCATAGATTACGTACGCGCACTGGCTCGCTCTGATGATCCCGTCGCAAGACAAAACGCCATCCGATTCCTCATGGATCGCGTAAAACGAGACCAATCTCCTCAAGTAGCCAGACTCCTCGCGGGTATCCTCTCCGTCGGAAAACACTCCCTCGAACTAGTCCAGGAAGCCGGTGATATCCTCGAAAACGTAGAATCCACAAACTCCACAGACAGCGAACTCCTACTGGCTATGGCAGACATGTGGCTCGCTCAAAACAAGTCCGATAAAGCAGTCCAAGTTTATCGACGTATCGTCGAACTTCGACCCAATGACGTTGTCGCCCTTAACAATCTCGCAAATCTCCTCGCCGAACAAACCGGACAAACAGAAGAAGCCCTCGGCTACATCGAACAAGCAATTCGGATCGCTGGGCGACAGCCATTGCTCCTCGATACCAAAGGGGTAATCCTCCTGCTCGCCAATAGACCCGCAGAAGCCATCCCAATCCTAGAAATTGCTGCATCAGGCTCGCAAGACCCCCGGTTAACTTTCCACCTCTACATCGCCCTTCGCCGAGCTGGTAGAGAACAAGAAGCGTCCCGACTACGCGAGAAAATAGACGCAAGTCAACTTCGCAAAACACTTCTGACCCCAGAAGATCAACGCGAACTTGAAATTTTCGAAAGCGAAGCCCAAAATCTATAAGAGCGAAGCCCAAAATCTATAAGACTGTTCCCAAAAACGCCTTCATTGCGAGGACCCTGCCGTGGCACCCAACGACCTGCAAACACTGAGCGATAAACAACTGGATCCCCCCGGTTCCACCGGCAATTTCGACGGCCGCTTCGACAACGCCCAGCCTTTGGAACACCCAGAATCTCCCCGCATGACGAAGTTCGAAATCGTTCCCGATGCCACCCCCGAAGCAGAACTGAAAAAAGAATCAGACAGCAATCGAGGTCCCCAAGCCGGAACCAAAGAAATGAAAGGCTGGTGGCTCGGACTCTCTATCGCTGTCGGCCTGATCTTCTTCGGTGGAGTACTCCACGGACAATGGTCCAATCGATGGGGAGTCAAACCCGACGTAATCGCGTTGGGCGAAAAACTCAAGACAATCCCAATGACCATCGGTGAATGGACTTGCCAAGAAGAATCCAAACTCGATAAAAACGTCGAACAACTCCTCGAAGTCGATGAGACCAAAGCATATATCAGCCGTGTTTATGTCCATCAATCGACAGGGGAAGCTGTAAACGTCTTCGTCATCTTCGGACCAAAAGGCCCCGTAGCTGTTCACACTCCTGAAGTCTGCTATAGCGGAAAAGATGTTCGACAAATCTCCAATCGAGATGCCGTCGGAATGGATATAGACGGCATTCCTGGTGAACTCTGGAAACTCGGCTTCGAAACCAATGGCTTCGACAAACGTAAAATGGCCGTCTATTACGGCTGGTCCGACGGCGGCGCTTGGACCGCTGCCATTAACCCCCGCTTTTGGAGAACCGACTACCTTTACAAAATCCAAACCGCTTGTATGGCTAGCGGAAACAAAGAAGATTCAACCGACGAGTTCTTTAAAGTCTTCCTCCCAGAACTACGTAAGCAAATGCGATCCAATAGCTAACCCCTGAGATCCCGCATGCGATCCGAATTGGTATAGATCTGGCTCATGATTTCTGCGACGATCCAAAGCAGTGCTTGAATTTCCAAACACTGCCAAGTTCAATCGCCCTCTGCCCTCAGAGGGCTGGCCTCAGAAAAAGAACGAAGACAATCTCTTCTTGACCTGTTGCCTGGTCGTTTCGCTATTCCTTGCCTCGTCGCCAACTCAGTGTCCGACCTATGAGAGCCCTTGTTTTCGAACCTCAATTCGTCGGGCATAACCTCGCCTATGCTAGGCATGTTCTCACTGCTCTCATCGATCAAGGTATTGAAACCACTTTGCTCACGAGCCGACAAGCAACGGAATCCGAAGAATTCCAATCCCACCTCTCTTCGCTCTCCCCGAATTTCAAGCTCGCAGTCTCGCACGCTTTTGAAACGAAAAAATCTACCCGTGGCATACGAGTCCAAGGCCCCGGAGGACTCTTCGCGACCATGCGATCGCTCCTCGATGGCCTCAAATCCTTCCAGCCAAACCATGTAATCGTCCCCTTCGCAAATCCCCTTGCACACGCATTGGGAGTCCCGAATCCAATCTCCGCTTTGTTGCGAAAAAGGAACATCGAAATCGAAGGGATCCTGCTCTTCGGTCGGTACGCTTATCCCCACACCGACCTCGCTTCCAAGTGCAAACAACACATTGCACTCAAGATGCTCGAGCGCGGCCCCTGGTCCCGCCTACACCACATCCTTCCTCACGCCGTTCGCATGATGGAAAACCACTCCCCCCATCTGCGAGAAGTCGTTTCATTTCTCCCCGACCCCATCGAATCCCCCATTCACTTTTCACGCGATTCAGCTTGCGACAAACTCGGACTCAACCCCAACCATCGCTACGTATCGCTCGTCGGTCTGATCGAGCAACGCAAAGGAGTCTTTGAGCTTCTCCATGCCGCACGATCACTGGATCATTCTCTCCCTGAAACGACCAAGTTCCTGCTGGCAGGACGCTGCACAGAACAAGTGCGTTCTGCTCTCCGAGATGAATTCTATCCTCTCATCCAAAAACAACGCGTCGTCGTTCTCGACAAACACCTAGCCCAGGACGAGCTATGGGCCGCTTGTTATGCTTCATCCCTCATGACGCTCCCGTATCCGCAGCACCAATACTCCGCAAGTTTGCTGATCCGTGCCGCTGCGGCTGGCGTACCCGTTCTATGCAACGCTATCGGCTGGATGCATGAAACCACTCAGCAATATGGACTGGGATGGACCTGTGACACGCGTAACGCGAAGTCCTTCGTTACGACCCTCCAAAACTGCCTGCCAATCTGCGAAAATTACTCGACAACTCCCCTGGCAATGCAATTCGTCCAAGAACATGCATTGGAAAACTTCCAAGCTAAACTCGTTCAACGCATCCTGTCCCGTATCACAGCTCAACGCTCTGCGTACCGCTGATTAAATCCGGCTCTATAACCCGTTTGTGCCGCCAACCGCCGTGCAAATATCTCCCGGTAAATAAAACAGCCAATACAACCACCCAAATGCTTATCACCCCCCACCAGTAATACAGTCCGTCCCACCCAAATAGCCAGTGCCCCAACACGGCCAAGCCAACGGTTCCAAATCCCGCGACAGCATGCCCAAGCAACACCATCAGGGTATCTCCCGCTCCCTTCAATACCCCCGCGAAAATCACCTGAAACGCGTCGAACACGCAATAAGCAGCAATGAAATATAACAACGGTCGCAACTGAGGTCGTATCGCCTCAAACCTACCTGGATCGTTACCAATAGAATAAATCTCCATCACAAAATCTGGAAACAACCCATAGAGAACTGCAAACACACTACTGTACCCAACTCCTATCATCAACGCCGCGTGAATCACTCGTTGCGCCTTGTCCAACTGCGATTGCACAAGGTACTTGCCAACTAATACCCCCACCGCAATCCCTAAACCAATCAATGGGATAAACGCAAGCACATTCACCCCCAACGCTAAGGTCGTCGCTGCCGCCGCTTGCTCTCCGAGATTCCCCACGATCATCATGATGATCGCAAAACTCCACGCCTCCGCAACAACAGACACACCTGCTGGCCAACCAAAGTACATCAATCGAACCATCAACGGCCTATCAAAAGTCAACACAGACCGAAACCAAACCGCTTCACTTCGCTCCGACCTGACTTCAGCTGGCCAAGCACCAAAGTCGCCACGCCGAATCATCACATACGCAAACCAAACCAACAACAAACACTTCAACGTTAAAGAAATACTCGAAGCTAACGCGGCCCCCTTGACCCCTAACTCAGGAAATCCAAGCTTCCCAAAAATCAGAATGTAGTCCAACACAATGTTGGTGATCGTCGCAATCGCGTCGCAATAAAGCAAGACAACTGGCCGACCACCACCCGCAAATAACCCCACTAATGCAGATCCCAAAATGGTGGCACAAGCACCTGGAACTAACCCCAAAAAGAACTCGTACTCAAATTGTGATAACTGTTCCGAATGACCAAAAAAACGAAAAAGCCTATACGAGTATGCCCCCAACAATATCAACAATGGCACCAATGCAATCGCAATCAAACACCCCTGCCATACCACATGTAAAGCTCGATCCAACCGCTTAACCCCTAGATACTGAGCAACAAATGTACTCGTGTATCCACAAATCCCCGCAGGCAAACACGTCACCGACCAAAACAATGTTCCCGCTGACATTGCTGCCGCCGCTGCAGCATCCGAGTACTGAAACAAAAACAAACGATCCACAAACAACGTGATTGAAAAAAGCCCCGTCGATAACATCAACGGCCATGCAGTTTTCAATAACTCCGCACAATCCATGAATCGAGTTTTATCAAGCACGGTTCCACTCACTGCATTCGTTGATTGACACCTACGAGCTCAAGACCAAACACTTCCTAACCAATAAGAAGGATCAATCAAACCGCTGTATAGGCCTTCCCTGTCTTCGCAAAAAAGACATCTTCTAATCCCGGACGTCCAATCCTAACACTACGGCATCGCAAAACTAAGGCCTGCTGCAAAGACCAAAATCGATCGTCACACTCCCTAACCAAATACCTCAGCCGATTCCCCACCACCACACCACGCTCCCCCAACTCGTCGAATATCCAATTCCCAATCGATTCAAGATCCTCACCCTCCAACTCCAAAACGCACTCTCCTGTCTCTCCTCGCAAGACCTGCGGGGAATCCCAAGCAACCAATCGGCCTTGATCCATAATCGCAATCCGATCGCACTTCTCCGCCTCGTCAAGCAAATGTGTCGTTAACAAAACCGTCGTACCACGCTCGACACGCAATTTCTCAAGACATTGCCAAAGCTCTAACCGAGACACCGGATCCAAACCTGTACTCGGCTCGTCGAGCAACAACACATCCGGCTCATGCAACAACCCTTTGACCAATTCAACTCTACGCTTCAATCCTCCAGATAACTTCTCCGTACGCTCAGACAAATGCTCCCGAATCCGAAACCAAGTCGACAACTCCTCAATCCTTGATGACAACTCCCTGCGCCTAAGCCCCAGCAGTTCCCCCTGAAATGCGATGTTTTCGTACGCCGTGAGCTTTCGATCCAAACTCGGTGCCTGAAAAACCACTCCTAACAAACCACGCACCTCGTCCATCTTATCACCAACATCCCGATCCAAGATCCGAATCGTACCTTCCTGAACCGGTACCAACGTCGACAACAAGCGAAATAACGTCGACTTGCCACTTCCATTCGGCCCCAAAAATCCAACCACCCCCCCCACCGAAACATCCAATGTCAAATCCTGAATCGCAACACGCTCACCGTATCGATGCCACAACCCACCGATCGCTACAGCCGCAGTCATCTAAAAACATCCCCAACGCAATACGACCAACAAGAAAATGGCCGGCAAGAAAACAAGCGAAGCTCTCAACAACCGTTTCGCATTCCCATTGTCACGACGACGCAGAAATTCAATCGCGACGCTACCTTGATGACTTGCTAATAACAACCCCATGACCCCCGCAAACCAACTCAATGCATTGTCAGGTCGCAACACAAATAACACCAATGGAATCAATGCTAATCCCGGAACAACCGCATGCCAACCCGCCGCAACCCCCGTCGGCTCCTCTCGCGTTAACATCCGAAAACCAGCCTGCGAATACTGATCCTTGTACAACCAAGCAATCGCCATAAAGTGCGGGAATTGCCAAAGAATCACAATGCCAGTCAGTGCCCAAGCCTCCCAAGAATCAAGCCGCCCGCCAGCCGCCGTCCATCCGATCATCACAGGCAACGCACCCGGCAACGTTCCGACTGCCGTGTTCCACCACGACCAAACCTTCATCGGTGTGTATACCCAACAGTAAATAAACCATGTCACCAAACTTACTGCTGCTGCCGTTACGTTGGTTCCAAAATACAACAACGAGACCCCTACTACAACCAAAGCCCAACCGAATACACTCGCCTCCAAACTCGTCAATCGACCACTTGGCAAAGGGCGTTTCTGCGTACGCGCCATACGCGAATCCCTGTCACGCTCAAACCACTGATTCAATACACTCGCACTGGCAGCCACCATGCTCGTTCCAAACATCGCGCTAATCCAAACCAAAGGCGATACCGAAACGGATAACAATCGACTCGCAAAAACCATCGCAACCGCTACCGTCAATAAAATCATCACGGTAATACGCGGCTTCGCAAGGACGAAATAATCTCGCCACACCGACCTCTCCCATGCTACGCCGGTTCGAGGCGAAGTCGTTTCTGCTAAAGTCAAAATATCGCCTCGTTGAACGTTGGTAACCTAAATGAAGTAAATGAAAATTCCCGTCTTCCAGGAAAGTAGCCTAAAAATCTATCCATGCACACCGGCTTGAACTTCCCCAACACCCCCTAAACCCGAATCCAATCCGCTCCGCACCATCGTAGGCAAATCGGGCGTTTGAGCAAGCGGAACCACGCGACGGCCAACTCGGCAAACCAACCAAACCGACATACTTATCAATAACGACCCCGTCGCCTGATGCGCTGTGACAATCATCGACTCCCAATACCCCTTCGCCGCAATGACATAATGCGCAAGCCACGGAAAAAGTTCACTCCAGGGCAACGCGTAGTTGACGAACCAAGTCCCTATCCCCAAAAACACCTGAATGACCAAAAGCAACAGCAACCAATTGGCGGGCTTGCGCACACCACGAAAAAATTGCTTGTCCCCCAAACCCCTACGTCGTACGGCTACGGAAACCCACAAAATCAACACCGATACCACAATCGCAAAAGTCAAATGCAAATGAACCATCGCCATAAAGGTCGCCGGCCGCGTGTCCGGCAACGCATGACGCAACTGCGCACCTAACACCAATTGGACAATCGTCCCTGTCAATAAACACCAAGACAATCTCCATAAACCTCTGCCCCCGGTACGAGATGGATCACTCGAAACTCCTTGAAGCTTCCAATCAGACGAAGCCGCAGTCGCCATGAAAGTTGCATACGCAAAGACCAACGGCCCACCACATCCATGCAACATCGCAATTGTCCGCTCATCAAAGACAACTCGGAATCCACCTAACAAACCTTGGGCAATTACCGCCAACAATAACCCAACACTCGCCCATCGATACCATCGCCGCGGCTCGTAAATCCAAGCCGCAACGCACAATCCAATCGCCAAAAAACCAACCCAAGACCCTAAAAGGCGATGGCCATGCTCGATCAATAAATCAAACGGCCCATACAGCCATGTCGCTAAGGGATACAAGAAGAGATTGTAACCGTAGGTCCCAGGCCAATCCGGAACCGCCATCCCCGCATCATGCGTCGTTACCAACCCACCCACCCATATCAATGGGAAGATAAAGAGCATCGCCAAAAAAGCCAACCAACGAACCACCTTGCCACCATGGTCTTCTTCTCGTAACCCGTTGTCCGTCGTCATCACTCCCCTCCCTCAACCGACTCAGAGGAACGATCGCGGCCCAAGTGCATCACATAGCCCACCAAACTCCATATCTCCTCATCCGTCAACCCAGGATTTCCATTCACCGCACGCGCTACCGGCGGCATAGGCGTTCCCTCAATCCCCAATACAATCCTCCGAAAAATCGAGTCAGCATCCCCTCCCCCATGAAAGGCTCCCCACTGCAAATTCCTAGACTTCACCAAAACTGGCTTCAACGCTCCAAAGGGCTTCATCACTTTCCAAGCCCCACGCTCACGCGGATCAATCCCCGCCAAGATCGTCCAGTCCTTGGTCCACTCGTCGTAGTCCTGGGATTTCCCATCCCCTAACCCCTCAACCCCATGACACTTCGAACAAGCTGTTAACTCGCTCTCGAACAATTCCTTGCCCCGCGCAACGGCCAACTCCCTCGCCTGCACTTCCGCACCGTCATGCATCCAACTCGGCTTCTCGGGAACCTCTAGCTCCAAACCATCCGCCTCCCTCCACTTCTGCAAAACCGTCCCTAAGATCTCCTTCGGCCATTGCGCATCCTCCTCAAGCTTCTCACCGTCCCGCAGAATCTTCGTCAACATCCGTCTTTCCACCTCCCCACGAATCGAAAGAAATCGGACGTAATCAACAAGATCCTCTACATCCTGAGAGAACTCCTCTGATTCTTCTAACGCTCGATACGAAGGCATCGCCGTTCCAGGAATGCCCTCCCGCAATGTGCGAACCAAATCCCCTCGCGTCGGCTTACCACCCACAGACGTCGATTTGTATTTGAACGTTCCCCTGCGAAAGTCTCGCGGATAAGGCTCCAAAAACATCGCCGATTGCCCCTTACCGTCCCCAGAAAGCCCATGGCAAACAACACAATGTTTTCGATAAATCCCCCGCTCGATCTTGTCCTCCTTCCGACCAACCGGACCCGAACACCGCTCCACCGCTTGCATATCTAACACCCCCGCTGCCATCTCCAAATCAGGCAACCTAGGCGCATCGATCGTCCCAAACATCCCTTCCAAATACGCCGCCACCTCGCGGGAGACCAACAAAGCCCCGTCCGTATCTAGCTGAGCATCACGAGCTAGACTCGCAGAATGCAATCCGTTCGGATCATAAGAATACCCCGACGAACGCTCCGCCGATGGACCACAGCCCACCAATGGAACTAGTGCGACCAATTGCCATCCAAGTATTCGAATCAATCGCATGATTGGATTCTGTTCTAATCTTTCCGTCGCGTGACACTCGACAACTGCGTTCCCTAACCGCCACCAATCAACTAACCGCAAGACATCGCTAGATTTTCGCCCAAAATGACGAAAAACCGAAGAGCCAAAATGACGCACAGCAGGAAAGGCACCGCGACAACACCGCGACCTTGCTAACCACCCCCGGTTATCGCTTCGTCAAAGTCACGAGCATCCAACCCCGAACCCCAGCAAACAAATCACTAGATAAGATCAGCTTCTCGTAGAGAGTGCCAAGGTAATATAAAACCGGATTGAAGGTCAAATACGCAGGATGCTGGCCAAGATATCGAAATTCCGCAATCTCAAATCCTTGGTCGCTACACAACCTGCGAACCTGCCCCCTGCTGTTGCAACCATACACCGTCGGAAAGGTATCCTCCTCCGGACGCCCCTGCACATACTTGACAATTTTGCCATGTAAACGGTTAGGTATCATCCGCGAAATCACCGACACGTAATCCCACATGTTCGGAGTCAAGAAAACCCAAACCCCTCCTGGCTTCAGAACACGATAAGTCTCTCGGAACGCCAAATCAGGCCTTTCGACGTGCTCCATCACACTTCGAGAATACACCAAATCAAACTTTTCATCATCAAAAGGAACAGACGCAATGTCCCCGTTTACCAAGTGCAGCGACGGATGCTCCCCACGAAACTCCACCAGATCGACCCCATAGAGATCCGCACCCTTGTCTAACATCTTACTCAGAATCGGTGCCGTCCTGCCACATCCCTGCTCTAATACCGCCATCCCCGGCTTGATCATTGAAGCGATCTTATCATTGAACATGTGAAACGGGTGCTGGTGCTTACTCCAGTGCCGATCATAAATCTTCCGTGTCAAACCCTTCATGCAACACCTATGCCAATCTACAGCAAAAGTCCGGAAGAATCAGGGCCGCAAAACGCTAGGCGGCTCATCTCCACGAACTGGTTGGCCTAGACTCTAACAGTGTCGGTTATTTTGTCAACTAATTCTCACATTCCATGCTCTCGAGCGCAAAAACAATCCCACACATAGCCTTGCAATTCGAGCCCCATGCACGATATTGCGTACCAAATCGATACCCATCCCCCCCCGCTCCAAACGTCATACCGTACTCCTGGATGAAACTAAAAAGCTCCCCCGAAGACTTCCGGGTCGAAGAAATCACAGATGTAAAACCGACCGCCGGCCCCCACGCATTCTACAAGCTGGACAAACAAGGTCTCGGTACCCCAGAAGCCATCGCAGAAGTCCTCAGTCGCTGGAATATCGCACGACACCAAATCAGCTACGGCGGACTCAAAGATCGACACGCTTCAACAACCCAATACTTCACGATTTTCCACGGCCCGAAAACAGGCTTCCAAGATCGGTCGATGCGTGTGGAATACCTCGGACAAACGCGCCATCCATTTCACGCAAAGGACATCGCAGCAAACCGTTTCGAAATCAAACTTCGAAAAATCAATGCTTCCCTTCGCCCTCTCCTCGATCAACGTGCCGCTTGGATTCAATCCTTCGGCGCAATCAACTACTTCGACGACCAACGCTTCGGCTCCCTCGGACTCTCCAGAGAATGGATCGGATTGCACTGGTGCAAAGCCAACTACGAACGCGCTCTGTATCTCGCACTCGCCGAACAAAACCCCCACGATCGCCCCCGTGAAAAAGAACAAAAAGAAATATTGCGAACCTACTGGAATCAATGGGAGAAATGCAAAGCCATCCTCGATCGCTCCCACCGTCGTAGCGTTGTGACCTACCTCGTCGATCACCCAACCGATTTCAAACGCGCTCTTGCTCTCGTTCGCCAAGACCTGCGTGGCATCTACATCGCAGCCTTCCAAAGCGGGATTTGGAACCGCTGGCTCAGTACCCTCATCCATTCCTTCAACAATCAACACACTCACGACTACCTCGACTCCAAATGCGGCCCCCTCGCTCTACCAAATCTATCCAACGCTGCGAACCAAGCCCGCTGGCGCAACGCACTTCCTGAAACCCTACCTCTCCCCTCCGCACGGCAACACGACTGGCCCGAAAACACTCTACCTGCCCTCGAAACGGTCCTAGCACCCCTCGAAATCACCCCACGGGAACTTCGTTTGAAATACCCACGAGACACCTTCTTCTCTCGCGGTCAACGTGCTATTTCCCTGAATATCCCACGCTTCGAACACTCCTGGATACCCTCCCAACAACCCTCTGAACTGAACTGGTCACTGAAATTCCAACTACCTCGCGGTAGCTACGCTACGATGGTCATACGACAACTCTTCACCGCTCTCGACGACGAACCTCTCGACCTCTCTGCTCTAGATGATTCGCTCCATGAAGAATCGTCAGAGGATTCCACACCCTCAAACAACTCATCTTCCCCATCCCCGGGCCAAGATGAAAATCAATAGCAGCCATTTTGCATCAAGGACTCTTACTTATGACTAAATTCGACGGCGTCATCTTCGACCTCGATGGTACCCTGCTCGATTCCCTCGAAGACATCGCAAACGCTGCGAATGCCACCCTCGCAAAACTCAACCTTCCTACCTGGCCCATCGAGAATTACAAACACTACGTTGGCGATGGCGTACGCATACTCTTCGAACGCGCTCTTGCCCCCCCCAACTCGCAATCTCCAGACGCTTCAACCTCCGACATCCTGGAATCCTGCCTGGAAATCTACCAAAATCAATACAACCAAAACTGGGATCGATGTAGCAAACCCTATCCAGGTATCCCTGAAATGCTACACACCCTCCATAACGCAGGACTAAAACTCGCCGTCCTGTCCAATAAACCAGAACCCTTCACACTCCTATGCATCCAACGTTTCTTCCCAGATATCCCATTCGATCTGACCCTCGGTCATAGCGATCGTTTCCCCAGAAAACCCGATCCTACCAGCGCAAAATGGATCGCTGCTCAATTTTCCACCAACCCGCAACGCATCGCTTACGTCGGCGACACCAACACCGACATGCAAACCGCCGTCGGTGCCAACCTGTTCCCCATCGGTGTCTCGTGGGGGTTCCGATCCGAACAAGAAATCCTCACCGCAGGCGCAAAAATCATGTGCCACTCCAGCAATGATCTCCAACAAGCTCTCCTCTAGAAATCACGATGCCCGCACCCCAACACTCCGATCAATAGCACATCTCGCTACCTAGTACGTTCCGCAACTGGGGGCCCCATCCCAGCCCCCTTCGCGTCTTGAACTTCTTTCCCTGATGCGGTCTGCTAAATGGTAGATGGAAACGGCGGATACGAGCGGTGCATCCATGCGCGGAGCATACAAGCAGTGGGCTCCCTCAGTAGAATCAACCCGGGCGCTGCATCTGAAACAAATCCCTACTTCGACACCAATCATCCCCTCCTAACCTCGCAACTGCCTGCAACTTGCGTGGATCCACCTTGCCATCCTCTCCCAGAATCCCAGGATCCACATGAAGCATCAAAACCTCCCCAATCACTAAATTCGCCGAAACCGGCCCCTCTCCGATCGGCACGATTTGAATCAACCGACACTCCATCGCAAAGGAACTTCCCGCCAATCTTGGAACCCCCACCCGAACTCCCGGCACTGTCTCTAACCCCAAGAACTCGACCTCACTCTTGTCCCTCGGCATCGTCGCACTCGAAGCATTCACATTCTCTACGTCCCTCTCCGTCGCTGCATGAATAATAAACTCTCTGCTCTGTTCGATATTCAACAACGTGTCCTTCTTCCCTCCCGTCCGCGTCAACGTCGGTGAAAATACCACCACCGGAGGATTCGCACCAAACGTGTTAAAAAAACTAAACGGTGCCAGATTGACCACCCCTTCCGGTGAAACGCTCGTAACCCAAGCAATCGGACGAGGGGTAACTAACGAAACCATCCACTGGTAAGTCTCTTGTACCGATATCTTCGCGATGTCTATCTGCATGCTCATTTCCATCTCTCTTGAATCAACTTCGCTGTCGCAATGAATCGATCAACCTAACGGATTCAATTTCCAACTAGGCCTACAACCACGAAGCCGGGTACCCTGGGTCATCATACTCCAAACCGTTGCTCATCAATCGCAATGGCCGGAATGTGTCAATCATCACCGCTAACTCATCCGTACGCTCGGCACGTCGACTCGCTTGAATCGTACCAGGATGAGGCCCATGTGGTATCCCGTGAGGATGCAACGTCATTGAATCGATCTCAATCCCCCGACGACTCCCAAATTTTCCCGCAACATAATACAACAACTCGTCGGACTCCACGTTGCTGTGCGCATAAGGTACCTTCACCGCTTGCGGATGCGTATCGAGCATCCGCGGTGCAAACGTACATACAACAAAGCCATCGGTCTGAAACGTCTGATGAATCGGTGGTGGTTGATGAATGGTCCCAGTGATCGGTTCGAAGTCCATCGCGTTGAATGCAAAAGGATATACACAACCATCCCAACCTACGACATCAAAAGGATGATGCGCTAGCACATAAGTCCCCCAACGCTCTCGATCCCGCAATATCAACTCGCATTCCCCTTCGAGATCCATCGGTTCGATCCACTGAGGACCTCGCAAATCCCTCTCGCAAAACGGTGCCCCCAACCGAAACTGTCCATCAGGATTCAAATACCGATTCGGAAATCCAATAGTCCCTCTAGACTCGACGACCAACAACTCCACCTCGTCGATCGCGTCGAATTCCAACCTGTATGTCGTACATCTCGGTATCACCAAATAGTCTAGATCCCGAAATGGCAACTGGCCAAATAGACTCAACAAACGACCTGCCCCACGTCTGACGAAAAGCAGCTCGTCATCCGCCGCATTGCGATACAATTTGCTCTGCTGCTGCAACGGTCGACACCGCGAAATCCTCACATCGGTGTTTTCAAACAACCCCATCCTCCCGAAGATCACATCCGAAGCTCGCGGCATAGTAGCTGTTTTCAAATGCACCGGTCGCGGTATGCACGGTGCTTCGTTCGAATCGCCCCCATAAACCGGAAACTCTTCAACCCCCTCGATCCTCACGATCCGAGTAGGTGGACGCAGATGATAAGCAATGCTATAAGCCCTATGAAATCCTTCGGTGGTAATCACCTCCTCGTAATAGATTCCCTCCCCCATATAGCCACCCGGCATCCGTTGGCCCTCCACCCGAAACTCCGTATGCCGTTTGCGCGGAATACTACCTAACTGCAAATATCGCGGCATCAACTCACCCCCTAAAATTCTCCGACCACGTTCTCCAATTCACCCAAACGCTCTACCGTCAAACTCACCCGGTCCCCCCCCTTTAACCACCCTCCTACTACCTCAGGGGTCAATTCCAAAATACACCCCGTCCCAACCGTCCCGGAACCCAAAACATCACCAGGATACAACCGCACGTCACGACTCGCATGGGCAATCAACTCCGGCCAACTCCAATACATGCTTCCGGCATTCCCCCGTGACACAGTCCTCCCATTGATCGATGCCTGCATCTCTAAATGAAAAAGCCCATCACAATAGGTATCCATCACCTCATCCAATGGCACCCACCTCGGACCAAAAGCATTGGCAAAGTCCTTCCCCTTCGCAGGTCCCAACCCCACTACCATTTCCTCTCGCTGTAAATCTCTCGCCGACCAATCGTTGTAAATCGTTATCCCAGAAATGTACTCCATCGCCCGGTCATCAGCCGGCACGTCGATACACTCCTTACCAACCATCAAAGCAATCTCTAACTCAAAATCCAATTCCTTCGTCCTACGCGGTGGAACCACGATGTCGCCATGCCCTATCACTGCGTTGGGATTGGTAAAGTAAAATACCGGGACCTCATACCACTGCGGCACCATTCCCAAACCACGCTGCGACCGGCAAGTCTTAACGTGTTGCTCAAACGCATAAAAATCGCGAATCGTCCGGATCGGTGGCATCGCTCTAAACCTCAGCGTTTCATCACAAAGTCATCGAAACACATCAGCATACTCGCCACCACACTCCAAGCTGCCAAATCGATCCGATCGACTTCTACCTTGACCTGCGTCTCCCCCAAACTCAAATACTCCTGGGCTCCCTCCGGATGCTTCTCAAAGTAAGCTCTCTGCTCGTGATAACTCTCCCGAAGCACCCCCACCTCAGCCGTCAACAACGGACGATTGAGTATCCGCGTCGACATCGCTTGCAATCGATCCTCTATCACCTGCTCCCCGGTCAATCCGTCCGTCTTCCCCAAACCCGGCTTACCCGAATCCCCCTCCTTATCGGCAGTCTCTAGCACCCCCAATGCCACCTGCCTCGCCGCTTCCAAATACTGAGGATCATTCAGCAATACCAACGCTTGCAACGGAGTTGTCGTCGTCTCGCGCCGTGCCGTACAAGTCTCCCGACTCGTCGCGTCAAACGCTAACATACTCGGCGGAGGAGCCGTCCGTCGCCAAAATGTATACATGCTCCTGCGATACAACCCCTCCCCCTTCGCCTGCGAATAGGACTTACCCGTCCCCGCCTCTTCCCACACCCCCGCCGGTTGATAAGGCATCACAGAAGGACCACCGACTTTGCGAACCAATAAACCCGACACCGCTAACGCGGCATCTCGAACCTGCTCCGCACTTAAACGATGCCTCGGACCATGAAACAAATACCTGTTCTCCGGATCCCTAACCTCCCACTGCGATACTCCACCTTGCGCATCCCGTGGCGTCGATGACTGCCGGTAAGCCTCCGACAACACAATCGCTTTGCACAAATGCCTCAAATCCCAACCATGCTCCACAAAATCTCTCGCCATCCAATCCAATAGTTCCGGATGCGTCGGAACCGCCCCCTGAGAACCAAAATCCTCCAACGTCGCAACAATCCCTCGCCCAAAAAAGACCGACCACCATCGATTGACTGCAACCCTCGCCGTCAATGGGTTGCTATCCGCCAACATCCACTGCGCCAAGCCCAACCGCCCCTGCCCTTGACCTAGTGACCCTTGACCTAGTGAATCTTGCCGTAGTGAATCTTGCCGTAGTGAATCAGTGACCTCCGTCAGGCTCTCACCCCGTAATTTGGTCAACGGACTCGGCGAAACAACCTCGCGCGGCGCATCATACGCACCGCGTTCCAAAATGTGCACGTCCCGCTTCACCAATGCCGGTGTCATCGTCATCACATACTGCAACGAAACGTCAAAATCTGTCTCCGCTTTCCGCTTGGCCTCCAATTCCTTTAGCATCCCTCGCAACTCCGTCACCCCCCCCACATCCCCACCCAAATAGCGACTCGGATGCTCATCGGCTAATGCCGCTTCCATCCGAACCCGCCTCTGCAATTCCAGATCACCTTTCGCCATCTGCAAATACACCAAAGCAACTTCCCAACTCGACAATTCGAAATCGTAGACATTCAATTCATCCATCAACCCACCACGAAACCCAACGTCCCGAAACCTCGCACCCAACGATAACTGCACCGATCCTGCATTCGAGTCACCCCACTCCCCCCGATAACGACAATCTCGATTCAGTTGATCTCGCTGCGTCTCGGTCGCGACTTGCATTCCATTCACAAAAAGCCTCACTCCCTGCGCCCGACCCGACCCGTCATAACAAACGGCCAAATGAGTCCACTCCTTGACAGGAACCGCTTCCAACGACTCAACACGAATCGCATCCCCAGGCCAGAAATGGATAAGTGAAAACTGTGGCTTACCCTGATCAAGCACCAATTGCAGTCCTCGAAAAGCCGCATCCTCCGCAGCTACCGACTGATGCAACAACACCTCCCGATCTGCGTAATGATCCGGCTTGATCCACAACGAGATCGCTAAAGGATTCTCACGACCAAATTGCTTCTGAACCGTCTTCCCATCCTCCGTAGGATGCGGCTGATTCAAAGCAAAACTGACAGCATCGTCTCCGTTAAATTCCGTCCCTCGACCCACCATCCCATCAACACTCCCTTCCAACGGGAACTCCCAAGTCCCCTTCGGGGCCGATATCGCAACCAGTCGCTCCTGCGTTACTGCGGACTGCTTCGAATACCAACTCGCTAATGCCTCCTCAGCTCTGACCCGGGCAACACGAAGCTCTTCACGCTTGGCCTGCTGCTCCGCCGTGAGCAATGGCATCGCCGGAGTGGGAACAGCACGCGTGAAATGAGAGTACAATCCATGCTCATCGATGTCCGCGAAGTAAGCCGCAAACGAATAAAATTCCTTCTGCGAAATCGGATCGTACTTGTGATCGTGACACCGCGAACACTCCAAAGTTAACCCAAGAAACGCTGTTCCCGCCGTGACTGTTCGATCCGCTACATACACTTGCCGAAACTCTTCTTCGATACTGCCACCTTCATTGGTCTGACGATGCAACCGATTAAAAGTCGTCGCCAAACGCTGGTCCTGCGAGGCATTAGGAAGCAAATCACCAGCAATCTGCCAAGTGACAAACTGATCGTAAGGTAGATTGTGACGGAATGCACGAATGACCCAATCACGCCAAGGCCATACATCCATGTTCACGTCCGCTTGATACCCAAACGTATCCGCATAACGCGCAACATCGAGCCAGAGATTTGCCATCCGCTCTGCATAAGCGTCCGAATCAAGCAACCCATCGACGATCCGCCCCTTCGACTCGTCCGACGCGTCTTGCTGCAAGGAAGCGATCATCTCCGGTGTTGGAGGTAGTCCAGTCAAATCAAAGCTCACGCGGCGCAACCAAGTCAGCGAGTCCGCCTGAGGTGCGGGCAACATATCCTGATCGAGCATTTTGCGCAAGACAAATGCATCGATCGGAGAGCGTCTCCAACGCCCAAGTTCATCGCTTGAAAGATTCTCCGCAGGACTCGGTAGCAGATCCAATTGCGGTACGGGGACTTGCTTCGGAACAGGCACAAAAGCCCAATGCGGTTGATATTCAGCACCTTGGTTAATCCAACGGGTCAAAAGTTCGCGTTGTTCGCGCGTTATCGCCTTGCCGGTTTTTGGAGGAGGCATCACCAATTCTGGATCGGTCGTAACAATCCGCTCGAGTATCAAACTAGAAGCAGCATCCTTCGGAACGATCGCATTGCTATCGATCGCCGCTTGGCGATCATCAAGCCGCAAATCGGCTTGCCTAGCATGCTTATCCGGGCCGTGACAAGCGAAACAAGCATCGGAGAGAATCGGTCGAATGTCCCGGTTGAATTCGATTTCTCCCGACAACTGGGCAAAAGCCGAAGCTTGCAACGCGGTACATGACACAGCCAAAATCCCAAACGCACGCAATGGGTTTTTCCACCGACACCGAATATTCAACGCCATAGAACGGGGTGCAACTACGAGGAATCGAGCAAAGGGAATGGAAGGATCCTAAAACATGCTAATGCCTGAATGGAACCTTTAGGACAGCTTATTTTAGCCATTTTTTTCCCGGCAAGGCTAGCAGCGCGAACCGGAAAGAAATGTTTGGGTCTTAGAAGGGGACGAAAGTGCCCTAGCGTGAAAAAACGAAATCGGGTAAAAAATCGTCCTCACGGGGTGTAGCGCAGTCTGGCTAGCGCATCTGGTTTGGGACCAGAGGGTCGAAGGTTCGAATCCTTTCACCCCGATTTTCTCTAACTGTCCGGTCGCCCAAGGCGATCCGGCAGTTAGAGAAAATCAGAGAGTGGATGGGAGAAAGTAGAAAGTAGAAAGTAGAAACAGCCAAAGACATGAGAGTCATCATGGATTTTTGGTGCTTACCCCCTGGCTACCTTCTCCCAACCACTCGGTCTACTTTCTACTCTCTGTACGCTTCCGGTTGCTTGCCTCTGAGCGCGACCGTTGCTTAAACTCACTGCATGAGTTTTGCATTGGAGAGGTTGCTCGTCTATCAAAAGTCCGTCGACCTTGCAGACACAATATGCGCCACAACCAAAGAGTTCCAACGCGGCTACGGGTTCCTGGTCGACCAACTGAATCGTGCAGCACTTTCAATCTCCTCAAATATTGCCGAGGGCAACGGCAGATTCACGGTACCTGACCGAAAGCATTTCTTTGGCATTGCTCGGGGATCTGTTCAGGAGTGCGTACCGCAACTTGAAATCGCCAAGCGACGCGGTCTACTCTCTACTTTCTACTCTCTCACTAGCCCTACCGCCCCGTCCGACCTCTCCCACCACTTCACCCACTCCCCCCAACTATCCAAAATCCAATCAATACGAATGCGATTCGTGAAGCTTCGGCTTTTTTTCCATGAATTTTCGTCAGCCTCCTCCAAGCAAGTGCCGATGGTACCGCCTAGGTAATCTTTAACGATTGTAGGCCTTGTCCGACTATAGGAAGCATTCCTTGAATCCCCCCTTTCGCAAATCCAAACGCCTTACCCACAATTCCGTATTCACCACGGCGACGATTCTCTCAAGCCTCTTGAGCGTCGCCTTCCTCCAGCCGACTTTCGGCCAAGACTTACTCCAACTCGCCGATCCACCCACCCCTCTCGAGCTCCTCGAAGCCCGGTTCCGGGAAACAGAACTGCGACTCCGAGCCTTGGAAGAAGCCAACGCAAACTACGAAGACACTCTCTTCGTGACGTCGAATGCTACCAACCCCCAGGACAAATCCGACACGTCAAAGTCCGAGGAGACTTCCAAGTCAACGGATCCGAAATCCTCCGACAGCAAGAACACGAAATCGGAGAGCAAATCAGAAGATAAGAAACCTGAAAAGAAGGATGATAAGAAAGACGAAAAGAAAAAGAAGTCTTGGTTCGAGAAATACACCATCCGTGGCTACGCACAGTTTCGAATCAACGAAACGCTCGACTTACAAGAGAACTCAGCCCCCGCTTACTTGCCAGGCGACACCTCCGTTGGTGACAACCAAAGCTTCCTTATTCGCCGGGCTCGATTGATTATCTCGGGAGATGTGTCCGAACACCTCGGCATCTACTTGCAGCCAGACTTTGCCGCGAACATCCCCGGTGTGAGCGATCAAATCAAATACGTTCAGATTCGCGACTGGTACAGCGACCTCTACCTGACCACCGACAAAGTCAATCGCCTGCGCATCGGCCAGTCCAAAATCCCCTACGGTTGGGAAAATATGCAATCAAGCTCCAACCGTTTGTCCCTCGATCGAAACGATGCATTTAATAGTGCCGCACGCAATGAACGCGACCTGGGCGTCTTCTACTACTGGACTCCAAAATCTGCCCAAGACTTCTTTAAGTACACCGTCGACGAAGGCCTCAAAGGTTCAGGAAACTATGGAATTTTTGGTCTGGGTGTTTACAACGGACAAGGCGGATCCTTCCGAGAACAAAACGATAATCTTCATGTTGTCGCCCGACTTACCCTTCCAGGCAAACTCACTAATGGACAACTCTACGAAGTAGGTATCCAAGGATACACCGGGGACTACAGCGTGCTGACCAGCCCAATCGCCCCGCTGGGCACAGGTAGCTTGATCAGCCCATTCTCAAAACCAGGCGGATACTCCGATGAACGGATCGGATGGACCGGCGTTTACTACCCACAACCTATCGGCTTCCAAGCCGAATGGAACGTAGGTACAGGCCCAGCACTCAACGCCGCACAAACGGCTATCGAAGAACGGTCGGTCAAAGGTGGCTATGCCCAAACCATGTACCAATACAAAAGCAACTACGGAGTGCTCTTCCCCTTCTTGCGATACCAATACTATCGCGGTGGTTACAAAACCGAACGAAATGCCCCGTACGCTCGTGTCGATGACTTCGAAGTCGGGTTAGAATGGCAAATGAATTCGTCCGCCGAATTGACCACGGTGTACTCCTTTGTCGATCGAACCAATACCTTTGCACGTTCGCAGACCAACACTCTAAACTATGGCCAATTTGTGGGAGATATCTTGCGCATGCAATTCCAGTTCAATTACTAAGATGCCACACTTCATGAGATCTACTCAACGCTTGCCCTTTGCAATGGGTTCCATTCTATGCATTCTCGGGATTTGGTCTGCACAAGCGCAAGAAAGCGAAATCTCCTACACGCGTGACGTCCGCCCGATCATCTCGGACATGTGCTTCTCCTGCCATGGCCCGGACGAACAAGGCCGCCAAGGGGAGCTTCTGTTAAGCGACTACCAAGCCGCACGAAAAGGTGGTGAATCCGGACAACCCGCAATCGTTCCCGGTGATCCGACCAACAGCGAGTTGATCAAACGGATTCTCTCCGAAGATCCCGATGCGTGCATGCCTCCACCACACACCAAAAAGAAACTCTCACCGAGCCAAATCGCAATCCTGGAACGATGGATCGCAGCCGGGGCAACCTACGAAAAACATTGGGCCTTCATCCCACCTACGCAACCAACACCCCCTGTCTCCAAATCACTCAACCCCATCGATGCCTTTGTCGAACTCCCTTTACAACAATCCGATTTAACCCCATCACCCCAAGCTGATAAAGCCACACTGCTGCGGCGCGTATCACTCGACCTAATCGGCTTGCCTCCAACCGATTCAGAACTCGCCGAATTTCTCGCCGATACATCCAGCGATGCCTATGAAAAAGCCGTCAACCGTTTACTCGAGTCCCCAAAATACGGTGAAAGGTGGGCTCGCAAATGGCTAGACCTCGCACGCTATGCAGATACCAACGGCTACGAAAAAGACCGCGTTCGCTCCATCTGGCCATATCGAGACTGGGTCATCCGCGCACTCAATGAAGATATGCCCTTCGATCAATTCACAATCGAACAAATCGCTGGCGACCTGCTCCCAAATGCAACCCTAAACCAACGTATCGCGACCGGTTTCCACCGCAATACCATGCTCAACGAAGAAGGTGGAATCGATCCCCTCGAATTCCGCTTCCATGCAATGGTCGATCGCGTCGCAACCACCGGCGCAACGTGGCTAGGCCTGACCTTGCAATGCTGCCAATGCCATACCCACAAATACGACCCAATCACTCACCAAGAATACTACTCCTTGATGGCATTGCTCAATAATGCAGATGAACTGGATCTAGAAATCCCAACGCAGACACAAGCCGCAAACACAACACCAGCCTCAACCTCCTCAAACGGTTCCGAAGCGGAAATCCGCCAACAAAACATCGATACACTGCTGGCCTCCCTTCCCAATCAATGGCCCGTGGAAACCCCAGCGATTACTTGGACTACCCCCACGCCCGATCCCGCTGCAAATCCGAACGACCCATTTCAAATCCTACCCGACAACTCAATCCTGTTTACTTCCCCCGGACCAGCAGCGAACACACTGACCCTAAAGTTCCCTAATCTTCGCGGCAATTTCTCACACATACGTATCGAAGCCCTAACGCACGAGTCGCTGCCCGGCATGGGGCCCGGTCGCACACCCCACGGAAATTTCGTCCTCAGCGAAATATCTGTCCTCAATGCAACGCATGCCGTCAGACTATCCAACGGCTTCGCCAACGCGGAACAAAAT
>JBIJCS010000450.1:0-4232 GCA_044344575.1 Pirellula sp.
GACAAGTCCCTTACCATCGCATTCGATTCGCCCATCAATCCAACCGGCAATACGGAAGTCACTCTCCAACAATCACACGGTTCGCGACACACCATCGGACGCCTGAAAATCAGCTTTGGTATCTCGGAAATCCCACCCGATGCGTTGGAAAAACGACGCAATGATGCATTCAAGAATGCATTGGCTCAATGGATCGAACACCAACAGCAATCCACCGCAAGATGGCAAGCCGTCATCCCCTCGCGAGCTTCCTCAAATCTTCCGCTACTGACCATCAACGAGGATGCAACCGTTTTTGTTACCGGGGATATTACCAAGGCCGATACCTACACGGTGGAACTGGAAGATGTATCCCTCCTAAACGCTGCAACCACCAATCAACCTAACACGATCACCGCCATTCGACTCGAAGCCTTACCCGATCCAAGACTCCCAGGTCGAGGACCCGGCATGGCCTACTACGAAGGCCCCAAAGGGGACTTCTTGATGGGTGAATTCCAAGTCCTCGCCGATGGCCAACCAGTAAAAATAGTCTCCGCCAGCGAAAGCTACGCCAAAAACACGTTCGGCAATCAGGCAGAAGCCAAATACGCGATCGATGGAGATCCCGAGACAGGATGGAGCTGCGCCCAAGGCCAAGGGAAGGCGCACGAAGCCGTCTTCCGCTTCGAAAAACCAACCGCCGCAACCCGGTGGACCATCGTCATGCAGTTTGGTCGCCACTACGCTTGCTCGCTCGGCAAGTTTCGAATCAGCTTGACCAATGATCCTCGCGATGTTCGAGCTAGCCCGCTGCCCGCCGATGTACAACACATCATTCATCAACCGAATCCCTCCCCAGAACAGTTGCTCACTCTCAAGAACGCTTTCCTCATGACTGCTCCGGAATTAGCCGCCGCTCGAGCACCATTGGACGCCCTCTTGCGCGAGCCCACCATGCTGACAACCTTGGTGTTCCAAGAACGACCAGATGCAAATCCGCGTAAAACCTTTGTGCATCACCGAGGCGAGTGGACACAACCCACACACACCGTCGATCCCGATGTCCTCTCCATCCTCAATCCGCTCCCAAGCGACTCGCCCAAAAATCGCCTAGCCCTCGCAAAATGGCTTGTCAGTCCCGATAACCCTCTTACCGCTCGTGTCGTCGTCAATCGAACTTGGGCCGCGTTCTTCGGTCGTGGTATCGTCAAAACCCAAGAGGATTTTGGCTATCAAGGAAGCCCACCATCCCATCCACAACTTCTGGATTGGCTAGCCGTAGAGTTCATGAAAGACGGTTGGTCGATGAAACAACTTCATCGACGCATTGTCACAAGCCAAACGTACCAACAATCAAGCAATAGCTCTGCGTTAGGCGAAGAGCGAGATCCCGAAAACTCCCTCCTTTGGCGTGGCCCCCGTGTGAGACTCGATGCAGAACAAGTGCGCGATGCGGCACTGCGTGCCTCCGGCCTTCTCTCCGAAAAAATGTATGGACCGAGTGTCTACCCACCTCAACCTCCTAGCGTTACCACCGAAGGAACATACGGTGCCATGAACTGGGCCACCAGCACCGGAGAAGACCGGTACCGCCGAAGCCTCTACACATTTACCAAACGTACCGCTCCCTTTGCTTTTGCCAATACCTTCGATGCACCCACAGGCGAAGGCTGCATCGTTCGGCGCGACCGCTCAAATACACCACTCCAAGCACTGACAATGCTCAATGATGTCACCATCGTTGAGGCATCCCAAGCTCTCGGGAAAACCTTGGCTCAGATGCAAGTCTCCAACGAAGAACGCATTAACGTCGCCTACAGACGATGCTTCTCCCGTCACCCAACCACCGATGAATTGGAAAAAATCTTAGCATTCTTCAACAAACAATCCGCACGACTCCACGCGATGCCAGAAACAGCGAAAAGCATAGCCGGCGAAAGCCCAAGTGAATCTGCCGTCGAACACGCAGCGTGGACTACCGTCGTTCGAGCATTGATGAATACCGATGAATTCGTCACCAGAAGATAACGCATGAGCATGCACACCCATCAACCTAAAAACCTTCATCACGCCCGCCGCTTCTTCCTAAAAGACTGTGGCATCGGCTTGGGCAAATTCGCTCTCGCAGGCCTCCTAACCGACCAACTTCGCGGGCAATCAACGGCTGTTTCACCGAATGCATCCCAAGCCAATGATCCATTAGCCCCTCGTCCACCCCATTTCCCTGGTAAAGCCAAAGCAGTCATCCACCTGTTCATGGCCGGCGCACCGAGCCACTTGGAACTCTTCGACTATAAACCCGCTCTCTCGCAAATGGACGGCAAACCGCTCCCAGCATCGGTAACCGAAGGCCAACGGCTTGCGTTCATCCGCGCTGATGCGGCAGTGATGGGCCCGCAGTTTCAATTTGCAAGACACGGACAATCAGGGATGGAAATCTCTGACGCGCTCCCCTACCACGCCAAAATCGTCGATGACATTTGCCTAATTCGCTCCTGCCACACAGACCAATTCAATCACGCTCCAGCGCAAACCTTTTTCCAAACCGGATTCGCAGTTCCCGGTCGTCCAAGTATCGGTTCATGGGTGACGTATGGTCTAGGATGCGAAACAAAAGACCTTCCAGCTTTCGTTGTACTGAGCACCGGCAGCGGTATCAGTGGCGGCAGCGGACTTTGGTCTAGTGGTTTCCTACCCAGCATCCATACCGGCGTACGCTTTCGCAACCAAGGGGACCCAATTCTCAATGTCACAAATCCCGCCGGGTTCGATAGCTCATTGCAACGCGACACACTCGATCTAATCAACGCCTTAAACCAAGAAAAACTGCTCGAAACAAAAGACCCAGAAATCGAAACCCGACTGGCCAATTACGAAATGGCGTTTCGCATGCAAGCCTCCGCGCCAGAGTTGATGGACTTGAGCAACGAAAGCAAAGAAACCATCGAACTGTATGGATGCGATCCGTCGACGCCATCGTTCGCCCGAGCTTGCTTACTAGCTCGACGCATGATCGAACGAGGAGTTCGCTACGTCAATATTTTTCACGAAGGCTGGGACGCCCATAGCGATGTCGTCGGCAACCATCGCGGCAATTGCAAAGCAACCGACCAAGCTAGCGCTGCATTGATCATCGACCTGAAGAACCGCGGCCTACTCGATGAAACACTCGTCGTCTGGGGCGGTGAATTCGGACGGACTCCAATGGTGGAAAGCAACGCTGCATTGGGAAGATCACGCGGGCGAGATCACCATCCAAAAGCCTACAGCATGTGGCTCGCCGGCGGTGGAATACGCCCAGGATTAACCTACGGAACCACCGACGAATTAGGTTATAACGTGATTCAAAACCCAGTGCACGTCCACGATATCCAAACCACGATCCTGCACTCCTTAGGACTCGATCACGAACGCCTTACCTTCCGCACCCAAGGAAGGGACTACCGATTAACCGATGTCCACGGACAACTAATCCATGAGATTCTGGCCTAACGCCCCAACCCAGCTAATCCCGCGTTCTGTTCCTTCGAAAGCAATTGGACTTATATTTAACTCAAAAGTGGACTACACTTCCGTTTTCGACTTTGTTCATCGCGGTTACCTCCCTAGATGCGCCTGCCCTTTTGATCTGTTGGCCCCTCTAGATTCGTAGGTAATGGCTTAGAGGCGTCTGTGTCAATCAAGTTTACCGATCTACCGATCATCCCGGAGATCCAATCGGCCCTGCAGGCCCTTCAATACGTCAATCCGACTCCAATTCAAGCGGGGGCGATCCCGCCGCTGATCCAAGGGAAGGACTTGCTAGGCTGCGCACAAACAGGCACCGGAAAAACCGCCGCCTTCGCAATCCCAATGCTCCAGACCTTTCAGCAACTCGGCAAATTCGCCAGTCCCTATCAACCACTTGGTCTTATCCTTGCCCCAACTCGCGAACTCGTCGTCCAAATCTCGGACAACATCCGAGCTATCGGCAAACACACCAAAGTACGACACACCACCGTCTTCGGCGGCGTGGGCCAACGCCCACAAGTCATGGCACTCGCCAAAGGTGTTCACATCGTCGTTGCTACCCCAGGACGACTTCTGGATTTAATCGATCAAGAATACTGTTCGCTGACGAAACTTCAATACTTCGTACTCGACGAAGCAGACCGAATGCTCGACATGGGATTCATGCCCGATGTGCAACGCATCGTTGACATGTTACCTAGCAGACGCCAGTCCGTTTTTCTCTCTGCAACGATGCCCGC
>JBIJCS010000388.1:0-4910 GCA_044344575.1 Pirellula sp.
CCGTTAAAGCCATCGAAAGGCGACGTAATTCCGTGCGCCGGTCGGCTTGTTCGTTGGCAGTCAGTCCGGTGGTTTTCAGAGAGTGATCGATGTGGGTGTCGATCCAATGAGAGGTGTTTTGAGCGGTGACATTTTGAGCGGTGACGTTTTGAGCGGTCGGAGTAAGAATGGAGGGGGTGAATTGCAGTGGTTGGAAAGCCCAATGTTCACGGGCGATTTGGGCCATTGGGCGTTTGTTTGCTGGGAGGGATTCCGGCCAAGGAGCCCCGAGTTTTAGCCACTGTTTTAGGTGATCGACTTGCACAGCGCTGAGGGGCTGGTTTTTTTCTGGAGGAGGCATCCGAACTTCGGGATCCTCGGAGATGATGCGTCGAAGGAGTTCACTTTTTTCTAGTTCTTCGAGGTTGGCTGCGGGACCTGAGTCACCACCTTGGAGAATGCCCGCACGTGAATCGAGACGCAGTCCACCCCATTGCTTGGTTTCTGCGTGGCAATCCCAGCACTTCTCTGCTAGCAGGGGGCGGATTTGGGACTCAAACCAATCGGTTTCCTGTCCAAGGGTAGTGGTACAAAGGGTGGTAAGTTTCCAAGCGGAAAGCACCGCAATCAAAAACAAAACGGGTCGATACATACGCATTGATTAAAAACCGAGGAAACACGTCTTCGCAGTGCCATACTCCGATGTTTAGAATATACTCTATCACGGATCTACTTTCTCGGATCGACTTTCGATCGGATGAGAATCATCGCAACGGAGCCGATGTTCTTTTATGCCAGATTTGATAGCTCAGGGGCCATCCGCATCGGATCGTTGGCGACGCCCATTGCCCTTACCTGGCGATGTTGCGGTGTTCATTCTTGGTAGAACTTCGCAGCCTTGGTCGGTACCTTGGGATGACCGAATCTCTCGGCAGCATGCGGAATTGAAGTGGACAGGGGATAAGCTCCATGTGACGCGGTTGATTGAATCGCGCAATCCCATATTCCATCGTGGACTTCGCAAGGACGAGTTTGAGTTGGGGGTCGGGGATCATTTTGTGATTGGTCAGACCACCTTTAGTTTGGTTGATCAGCGGATTCGGGTGATAGCGAAGTCTGAGGTGCCGCCAGCGATGACGGAGCAGACGTTTGCTCCATCGCAACTACGAAGCGTGCGATACCGTGATGCGGATCGAAGAATCGACGTCTTGAGCCGGCTTCCGGAGATCATTTCTGGTAGTTCGGGTGATGAGGAATTGTACGTTCGCGTGGTGAATTTATTGATGCAAGGGATACCGCAAGCGACCTTTGTAGCGATTGTATCCAGGCATCGAGAGTTTGACGCGGAGCCAACGATGCCTCCGTTACCTTCGATTGATATGACACCATGGACTCGTCAATGGCCTGAGAGTAGCGACGCGGGGATACGTATCTTGCACTGGGATTCGCGGGGGCTGGTAGCAAGGCCATTTTCCCCAAGTGCGCAGTTGATCCATCAATCGTTAGGATCGAGCGAAAGCGTATTGCATGTTTGGAGTCGGAGTTTAGATCGGCACACACCGGTGCAATACACTCAGTCGGAGAACATTGACTGGGCTTTTTGCACTCCGATTTTGAGTGAAGCAACGCAAGGTTGGGCGATCTATGTTGCCGGCGACTTTTCAAGCATGAATGCTGGGGCAGCACGTAATGCTACGATGATGGTTTCGGATGACTTGCAAGACGACATCAAGTTTGCGGAGTTGACGGCATCGACGGTAGGGACGTTGCGGCAAACGCGATTGTTGCAACGCCGTCAGGATTCTCTGCGTCCGTTCTTTGCACCGATTGTGCGGAAGGCATTGCAGACGAAAGATCCCGAGCAAGTGCTAACGCCCAAGGAGACAAAAGTATCCGTATTGTTCTGCGATTTGCGAGGTTTTTCAAAACAAAGCGAAGAGTCCAGTAATCGGTTGTTGGAGTTATTGCGTCGTGTGAGCGATGCGTTGGGAGTAATGACACATCATATTCTGGATCGTCATGGCGTGGTCGGAGATTTCCATGGCGATGCAGCGATGGGGTTTTGGGGATGGCCCTTGGAGCAATCCGATTCGGTTCAGCAAGCTGCTTCTGCGGCTCTCGCGATTCGCAATGATTTCGAGCAATCGGCAGCGATTTCGCATCATCCGCTAAGCGGGTTTCGTGCGGGGATTGGCATTGCGACTGGTGTAGCGGTGGCTGGACGCATTGGGACTGTGGATCAAGTGAAGGTAACGGTGTTTGGGCCTGTGGTGAATCTAGCGTCGCGATTGGAGAGTATGACCAAGCAGTTGCATGCGCAGATTTTGATTGATGAGGCGACCGCAGAGCAGATTCGCAGAGAGGTGCCGCGCACGGTAGCACGTGTGCGAAGAGTAGCTCGGGTGATTCCATTTGGAATGAGTAGTGCGTTGATGGTCAGCGAGTTGCTACCTCCGGCGAGTGAGCCGGAGAACGTCTTGAGCGATCAACATATCGCACTATACGAGAAAGCGCTGGATGGATTTTTGGATGGCAACTGGAACGAATCCTTTCGGTTGCTTCACCAAGTACCGGCGGAAGACCGTGTGAAAGACTTTTTAACGGTCTTTATAGCCCAGCATGGGAGAGTTGCACCGCCGGATTGGAACGGAGTGATTCGATTACCAGACAAGTAGCCGCGATGTGTGGGCTCGATCATTATCGGTTGTTCGGTGAGAGCTTGAGAAGGTTTACCATAGCATTTCCCATTGCTTCTCCGACATCCATGTAGACTTCTGCTTTTCCACCGTAATGGCCATTTCCGCTACCGCCTTGTGCCATGGGGTGTGTATAGATGGTTGCAACATTTCCTTGGAATTCAGGGTGTTTTCCGTTGGCTCCATCGACAGCCAAATGTGCGTCGAGCACCGCCCCACTCGGTCCGGTTGCTCCTTTTTGGGATTCACCGAGAGTGGCGCAGACGAACTTTGCGTTGGGTGTATTGAATTCATTGCGTAACGCTTGGATGAAAGCCACCAAGTTCTGTTCATAGTGTGCTGCGTGCCCAGCGTTTCCTGCGTCGCGTTCACCTTGCCAAAAAAAGAAGCCAGCAACTTCGTATTTCGTTGCGCCGGGATAATGGGACTCCAATGCAGCGAGGGCTTTTTTAGCATCTGCGATATCCATATCCCATTGTTTTCCGGCGTACCAATCGATTGGTTTCCCGGCTTTGTCTAACCAAGGAGCTGGTTGTGTGTTGAGACCTTTCTCGAGATCCATTTCCCAGAACTCTGGTTTGTCGCCATAACCTGCGTAGACCAGTCGTTTTTCCGCTCCGGATTTGTCTTGGGTGATGAACTCACGTCGTTTGCTACCGGGAGGTAGGAGGTCCCAACCGAGAGCACGGTTTCCGATGCAGCATTTCAAGAGCATGACTGGAGCATCGATTGCATTTCCGAGCGGGTGACCGATTCCTAATTCCGGGCCAAGAGTTTTCCCTTGAACCTGTAGCCAGTGGTTATTTAGCGGGCCTTTACCGGACATATACCGAACGAATCGCACGTCCTTGCGTTCTGTCCAATTGTTGGATTCGTCGAGGAGGTAAGGGTACTTTTTCTTTTCTTTTACGGCGTGTTCCAGAGAGGTTTCTCCGCCGCTAACTTTACCCAGTCCAACCATATTGGATTGACCGAGAAGCAGGAAGACCTGGACGGGTTTGGACATGTCTGCGGTTTGTCCATCGTATTTCGGTATCTGCGTGATGGCGTCCTGGGCGATTGTAGTTGCGTTTGTCCAAAGGCAGAGCGTAATCAGAATTACGATTGAGTGAGAGGGAATTGGTCGCATGATGGGGGGATCCTTAAGTTGCCGCTAGGGAGAAGGATTTGGATGGGTAGCGGTAGTTGCGTCATCGGATGCATCCGGGAGGGTGCCCCAAGCGAAGGCGACCAAGAGAGCCAACGCGACGCTGACAAAAATATCGGACAGGTAGTGCGCACCGACAACGAGGCGCTGTAGTGCAGCGAGCGTTGCCATGAGCAGGAAGAGAGGTTTCCCCTTGGGATAGACGTAAGTTAGGCCGATTGCCATGGCAACTGCTGTTGCTGTGTGTCCCGAAGGAAAAGAACGTATGGATTCGTCAAACCACGATTTCGTAAATGGCACACCCCAAACATCCCAGCTAGATAGGAACGGTTCCGTTGGATCACGATCGGGATTCAGATGACTCCAAGGTTCCAAATCGAAGACACTTGGGCGGCTTCTTGGGATGATGTATTTCGCAAGGTTAGCTAAAATTCCGCAGGCCAAAACAAACAGGGAAGCGTTCCATATTTTCTTGCGATTCTTCTCGTCGATCCACAGCAGCGTTCCGAGGATTAAGATGCAACCGAGGGTATGCGCGAAGATCTCCATCAGATAGATAAACCTTCGTAAGTCGCCGGGAATCTTGGTTTTTCGAACCAGCTGTGAAATCTCCAGATCCCAAGGAACAGCGATCATTGCCATCAGTAAAAACACGGCAACGAGCAAAACACCTTGTCTGAAGATTTTCCGGCGATCTGTTCCGAAGGGGGTTAACACGATTTAAAGTTAACTCAACTTTGCGATGTCCGCAAATCGATCCTTCAGCGCGGCGTAGAGGCTTCGATACACTGGGAATCCAGCTTGGTACGTTTTCACCGCATTGCGTTGAGGAGGTACTTTTTCTACGACCGAGATGGTTGCTTTGCAAGCTTCCTCGATGTTTGAAAAGGCGCCATCGCCAACCGCTGCCAAAAGAGCAACGCCGAAGGCTGGGCCTTGTTCGGCGTTGATGGTACATACCTTTTGTCCGAAGACATCTGCTAGGAGTTGTTTCCAAAGGGTACTTTTCGCACCGCCACCACTCAAGCGAATCTCTTTGACTGGGACTTGAAGTTGTTCGAAGATATCCAAGCTTTCTCGCAACGAGT